>CAZQWP010000059.1:0-8264 GCA_964597005.1 uncultured Methanosarcinales archaeon
GAAGAAACATACATATGGATGTTTTTAAAAATAATTCAAAGATAATATGTATAGCATCCAAATTGTTGATAATCAATTATCCATTATTTTTAAAAAAAACTACAAAAAATCCAGATATAAATTATATACAAAAATAAAAATGAGATTGTGTAAAACACAATCTTCATCTTAGTTCAATCGAGTTCTGTGGACATTTTTCCACACATATGCCACAAGCTGTGCACTTCTCCTGATCGATTACTGCCAGCATCTTGGTAACTTTTATAGCTTCCTCGGGGCAGTTCTTTTCGCATATCTTACAGCCGATGCACCCTACAGTACATGCCGCCTTGACAGCTTTACCCTTATCGTTCGAATTGCATCTCACGTGCACTTTTTCAGATAACTTTGCAAACTTCAGCACTTGAGTTGGACATATCTCGATACAGACACCACAACTTTTGCACAGGTTGGGATTCACTTCTGGAAGCCGTTTTTCCCCAATCGTAATTGCATTGAAAGGACATGCACGAACACAGGTACCGCGTCCCATGCAACCATATTTACAGGCTTTTTCTCCATCTGAGAGTGCCAGCACTGCCCTGCAGTCCTCAATACCCTCGTAATCGAACAGAGTAATACAATTTGCACTGCCACCGTTGCAGATTACAAATGGAATTTCCTTCTCTGATTCGGATATATCCTGACCCAGAATTCCACCAATTGCCTTTGCAGTTTCAAAACCACCTACGGGACAACCGTCAATTGGTGCACCTTCTTCAACTACTTTCTCTGCAAAAGCAGAACAACCCGCATATCCACATCCACCGCAGTTTGCACCTGGCAGGCATTCCAACACCTCGTCAACCAGAGGATTAGTCTCAACATGAAATACTTTGGATGCGACAACCAGCATAACACCTACAGCAAATCCAAGTCCTCCAAGAACTGCCATTGATTGGATGATTATCATGTTCATATCGGAATCACCTTGAAGTAGTTAACAAAAGCCATTGAAAGCAATGCCGCAATGATAAATGCATGGGGAAGTCCCTGCATTGCAGCCGGAATTTTGGCATAATCTGAACGTTCCCTGATGGCTGACATCATAAGCATAGCAACCGTATAACCAATACCAGCGGCTACACCGAAAACAACACTCTGAATTAAGCCATATTCACTCATTACATTAAGCAGCACCACACCAAGCACAGCACAGTTCGTTGTGATCAAGGGTAGGTATATACCGAGCGATCGATACAGTGGAGGCATATACTTTCGGATGATAAATTCTACAAGCTGCACGAGAGCTGCGATCACCACAATAAAAACAATGGTGGTCAAAAATTCAAGTTTCAGTGGAACCAGTAAATAGGTGTAAAGCAGGTATGCTACTGTAGCTGCCAAGGACATCACAAATATGACCGCTCCAGACATGCCTGACGCACTTTTTACATCCTTTGTAACACCTACAAAGGAACATAGACCAAGGAACTGGATCAAGAGAAAGTTCTTTAAGAACACACCATTCATTAATATTTGAAATATAGTATCTTCTGCCATTTTAACCACCTTTTGCCAGTTTACGTGATTTATTATAGTTGTTGATTGCCATGAGTATCCCTATGGTTAAGAACGCACCTGGCGGCGATACCAAATATGATATCGGGTTTATTGGTATGGTTAACAGGATATGTCCGAATGTCACGATCTGACCCGTACCAAATAATTCCCTGATAGAAGCCATGATCAGCAGCGCCACCAAGAATCCTGTAGCAATACCCAATGCATCAATCACTGAAAAAAATACATTGTTTTTGTTTGCATAGGCTTCAGCACGCCCGATGATAATACAATTAACCACGATCAATGGAATGAACACACCCAGTGATGTATACATAGCAGGTGTAAATGCTTCCATCACCATATCAACAATCGTCACAAACGTCGCTATGATGATAATAAATATTGGAAGACGAACAGATGGTGGTATTATAGTTCGAAGTGCCGAAACAAACAGATTTGCGAAGATCAGCACAAATGCCGCACCTGCAGCCATTCCGATACCGTTTTCAACCGTTGTTGTAACTGCCAGTAATGGACAGAGACCCAACACAAGTCCAAATATCGGATTATCCTTCCCGATCCCACGCATGAATTCACTTAATACTTTACTCATGAATATCACCTATACCATACTTTTGAGCTCTTCGATCTGCCCATTCAATCCGGATATCACTGCCTTTGATGAGATCGTGGCACCAGAAATGGCATCGATCTTACCGCCTTTGCTTGATAGCTGCAAATCCGCTATTGCAACATTCGTAAATTGGTCCCTGAACGCTGGTTCTACGATCTTTGCACCCATTCCGGGCGTTTCACCATGACCCATTACTTTCATACCGGTTAATGTGGTGAATGCAGCATCTACTCCACCGGCAAGATCTATTGGACCCTGAGAACCAGGCTCAGTCCTGAAAAACACGTATCCAACAACATTTCCAGATGGGTCAAGCGCACGATAGTATATTATCTCTTTATTACCTTCGTCATCGATAACTGTCTCGCCATATACCGCATCAAAGCTATCTGCCAGCGGCACGATTTCCTTCATACCTTCAGCAATTGCGATTTCCTGGTTTATTTTCACTTGTGCCTGGGTTGGAATATAAGTAATTCCCAATAGAGCAGCTGCAACAGATGAAATTACCACAAGTTTTATGACGATAATTGCGAATTCTTTAACAAACGAGTCGCTCATTTCTTAACACCTCCCAATGGTTTTGGTAGTGTAGCTCTTTCTATTAGCGGCGAAATGCAGTTTGCAAGGAAAAGCCCATAAAGCACTGCAAATATATAATCTGCAAAATATCCATATACTACTGTTAATAGGCCACATGTGATTCCAAAGATAATCCGTCCATCCTTGGTGATCGGCGTCATTGCTGTATCGGTTAAAATGAACAGCATACCAAAGAAAAAGACGCCTGTTATCACATAAGAAATATCCTCCTTAAGCAAAAATAGCAGAAGGAACGTTGTTACGAAAAAGCTGATAGGTACCCTCCAGTCAACATATTTCATTAATAGCAAAACAATACCGGCAGCCATCAAGGCAATCGGTGATACACCTAGCAAAAACCCAGCACCTTTATCCAATATCAGGTCCGAAAAACTACCAATATGCGGCAGTGATGCCGGAGTCATCATAGATCCCCATGAAAGTTTCAAAAATACCCATGCTCCCAGAACCGGGCTAAATACATAGGAACCCATGTCTCCAAATGCGTGTTTTCCAACGCCTACAGCAAACAATGAACCAATCATTGGTATCCATATGGGAACCTCGGGCGGAAGGAGCAACGCAAGCATAAGTCCGATCAACACGGCATGTCCATCGGCTATGGTAACTTTATGGTTGAATGCTTTCTGGATTGCAAATTCTGTGGCAACCGCTGCCAATATACTTGCAATAATCAAACCCAGAGCATAAAGCCCGAAGAAATATATTGAAAATAAACTTATCGGAACAAGTGCAAGTACTTTACTCCACATCACCTTGTTTACAGTTATAGCTTCCCTGTGATGTGGTGGAGCTGAAATTGTAAAAGCCATTTTTAGACACCTCCTTCGGATTCGCCACCGATCTTAATCGCAGGCGTTTCTCCAATCTCAACATTAGGGGATTCTTTTTCTTCAAAATCAGCATATGCTTTTTCAATAGCTAACTTTGCATACCTGATCAATTGTAGAATGGGTATCTTTGAAGGACATGCTAATACACATTTCCCGCATTCAACACAGTTCATAATATGCGTCATCCGGCATTCTTCAAATTTGCCCTGATCTGCCATAATTGCCAGACGTGTGGGAAGCAATTCCACTGGACACACATCAACACACCGGGCACACAGGGTACATTCCACGGAGTCAACGCGCAATACCTCGGATGGTGTCTGCACCAGAATCCCGGCTGTTTGCTTGACCACAGGAACCTCGTCCGTATACTGGGCAACACCTATAGTCATTCCGTTCATGATCAGCTTTCCAGCTTCTCCTTTATACCCTCCGCACGCTTCGATGACGTCCTTGAACTTCATACCAATAGGCACAAGAATTGATTGTGGACCGCCAACTGCACCGACCACCGATATCGGCACTCGCATGGATGGTCTGCCGGATCTCACTGCCTCATATACTTCATAGGCTGTATTGGCACCGCAAACACCAACTCCTACATCCTCCGGGTTCCCTCCAAACTGTGCAGTAAAGCCAGTGACATCGTACACAAGCAGGTTTTCCATGCCAGGTGTATATTCAATGTTCAACTGCACAACTTTCATATTGCCGTCAAGCTTGAAACCAGACAATGAATTGAGTTCTTCCTTGTTGTTTTTGTTGACTGCAATATAAGCTTTTTTTGCGCCCGCTGCTTCCATCAAATATTTTAATCCCTTAGATACCTCATTTGGATAGGTACTAACACCGACACATCCCGCGATCAGTGATGATTCATAGGTTGCATTAAGTATAATGGTATCGATTTTTTCAATGACATTGAATGTCGGTCTACCATATATCTCTACAATCCCAGCATCCTTTATGATCTTCCTGATCTGTGTCTTGCTTGGACTGCCAGGTGTATTGAACTCAACCGACTGCTGTGCCTCATCAACAGTAATGAAGACCGCACTTGTCTTGGTTCCGAATGGATGAGGATGTTTATCGATGGCACTAACTGTGCCTGAAACACTTGCATGCACCGGAGCCGCTGAAGAAACTGTGGGTTCGCCAATCAGTTGTCCAGCGAGCACTGTATCACCCTTTGAAACCAGACATTTGCATGTGGGACCTTTGTGTTGAACAAGAGGAATAACAACCTCTTCAGGCAACTTTTTCAGAAATGTAATCTTTTCCATGTTATCACCTTCACATTAATATTCAAAACAACTGTGGTTCACGTTCTACCTCTGCTGGTTTCGGTCTTGCCTCATATGGTGTCGCGACAATCGTCTTTTCCGAATAATCCGTATAAGATTCAGGCGCTGCCGGATCCCATTCATATCCCAGTGACTTCCAATCTATTGGGGGATTAATTACATGACAATTTTCACATTTTATCTGTTTCCCGCTAAAGTGAATACTATTTAGCAGGGAAGTACCAGAAGCTGCATGGCAATCATCACAATCTAACGCCTTTGCCAGCCCAACAGTTGAACTCGCGATGTTGTGTGAAACCTTATAATACAGGTCCTGTTGTCTGAGAACAGCATTCTGATAATCGGGCTGTCCATCTCCATTACCATCAAATGCGCGCATCTCTTCCTGGGTGACTGTACCGTCGCCATTGTCATCAGCAGCTTTTACATCAGATAAAGGAATCGGGTTTCCAAGAGCTACACTGGTATCCGGGTTTGACCTTACATCAGCATTAATACCAGCATCCCACCATGTTTCGGTTATTACATTGAAGGGCATCAATCTTGCTCCCTCGTCATCCTTGCTATCTACGTGTGGGAGTTCATCAGCAACTGGCTCCTTTGCCCATGCAAGCACAGGTCTGAAGTCTGAAGATTTAATGGTTTCTTTCCTTGCACCATTTGCCCAGCTGACAGATTCAAGTGCCACTCCTCCCGGAAGTATGGACACATGGCATGCCTCGCAGGTAAGACCCGCTGAAAGATGACCGTCTGCGATCATATCATGCGTTATCAGATGACAACCTTCACTGTCACAGCTTAAAACTGTATTATCAACACTGTCTAACGGGGAATCCGGGATTGTACTCGGTATTTCAGGAACCGTTCCTTCTGTCAGGTGATTGGATGTCATATGACAGAAAGGACAGGTAATTCCTGACGCTGCGTGTGCATCATACTTTTCATATTCATCCGTTCCCATCATCACTCCACGTAATGAGCCATCGTAGGTATGACACGACGCATCACATGAAATGTCTGCTGGAGAACCGGCACTCAATACAAAATTATCAACAAGTATAAAAGCAACAACAAGTACCAGAATTCCAATATAGATTTTATCTGCCTTCCTCATAGCACTCACGTCTCTACTTTTTTGCTGTATTTTCAAGTTCATTAGTAATGACTGTAACTACGTTTCTTAAACTCTGCTCATTCTTGAGCTTCATATCCGGTGAAACATATTTGGCAACATTGAATGTTTTTCTTATTTCCTGAACATTTAAATCAAACAATTTGTCCATTAGACCTTTTTCAGATACAGTTCCCAAAAAAGCCACAATTAACATACTTGCATGTACATTTGCTTTAATCTCAATCTTCTCAAGCAGTGAATCTGGTTTTATATAAACCATATTATGAGATTCAACGCCAAAATTAGTTTCAATTGCCTTCCATCCGCACTCTTCTATCATCTGATGAATAGCAACAATAAGATATCTATCCGCCCCTACTGGTGCATCGGTCTTTGTTTTGTGATCACTCATAACAATACAACCTCATAATAACTTATACCTGACATTAGTATGGAATCATGATTTTCCAAATGATTCATTGACCGCCAATACTTATACCTTTCGAATTAAGTTTAATATTAATAAATCCATTCCATAATACATGAATACCAAAAATGTTTTGTTTTTTTTAATTGTGGTCATGTTATCGGTATCCACCGGAATAATATATGATAATCACAATACAAATGAATCTTTTGTAGCAATGCCCTTCAAAGAAACACATTCCGTAATGGACACCACTGTTACCATAGAGGTCATTGATACTAATGAGACCCATGCAGTAGATGCTATTAATCGTGCCTTTGAAGAGATACGTTATGTGGATAGGTTGATGGACTCATACGATAACCAGAGTGAACTGGGTATCCTGAATCAGAAAGGTATTCTAAATAATGCCAATCCAGACCTGATCTATGTTCTTGAAAAATCAAAGTATTATTCGGAGGTAAGTGGTGGGGCCTTTGATGTCACGATCAATCCAATACTTGACCTCTGGAAAAGCAAATACAGTCCGGGAGGTACATTTGCACCACCTGCTCTAGAGGAGATCAACGAAACACTGCAACTTGTCAATTATTCAAATATTATAATTCAAGCTGGCAATATCACACTTGAACCCAACATGTCCATTGTGCTTGGTGGAGTTGCAAAAGGATATTCAGTCGATAGGGCAATAGAGTCACTGAAACGCGACGGTATAGAGAACGGATTTGTAAATGCCGGTGGAGACGGGCGTTTTATCGGATTTAAAGAAAAGGATACACTGTGGAGAGTTGGACTGCAAAACCCCAACAAGACCGAAGATGCAGTTACCATCATGAATGTGCATGATATGGCTGTTGCAACTAGTGGCAATTACGAACGATATTTCAGCGAGGCTGCAAAGATCTCCCATATTTCAGACCCAAGAACCGGATATTCGTCAGAGAAGCTCATAAGCTCAACCATAATTGCAAATACTGCTATGGACGCCGATGCCCTTGCTACAGCAGTTTTCGTTCTGGGAGAAGATGAGGGAATTGAAATGGTCGAGAAACTGGATGGTGTGGAGTGCCTAATAATTACAGCCGATAAAAGGATAATACGCTCTAGCGGCTTTGCGGAGTATGAAGAAATAGAGTGACACAGATGGTCAAAACCGAATGGTTCAGTGATTAATCGGGAATTGAACCCTGCTAATGGATCACTTCAAACTCGCCTCATGCAGGGTTTCGTATATCGGCCCTTCAGGAGTTAGCGTACTTTTTTTGAGCTTTATTTTATTCACATGCATTGTTCCAAGTTTTACATCCTTTAACTCATCAAGGATGTTCAAGAGCGCTTCCTTCCGGCTTTTAGGTACAGATTTTGCGCGGGCAATTGTTGCATGAGCGGTATAGCCATGTTTATCTTTTTTAAACCTGAATGGATCGAGCGCAGACTCAACGTTGTCATGCAGCTGTGCAAAACTGCCCTCCGCGCCCAGCCATATTACTTTGATATATTCTGGTTTTGGAAACACGCCCACATTCCTGACCACGGCATCAAATGATGGGGACAAAATTTCATCCAGAGCACTTGCAATCGGTTCGATCCTATTTTCGTCCACATCCCCTAAAAACTTCAAGGTGATGTGAACAATATCAGAATCTACAAGTTTGAGGTTAAAATCATCTAGCTTTGATTGTATTTCAATAATCTTTCCCTTAAATTCGGGAGGGAAATCAATCGCAATGAAAGTTCTGATCAAAACCATCACCACTCAATAAATAATATTTGTTGTTTAAAGTTGATAAGTTTTTCGTATCCA
>CAZQWP010000060.1:0-8106 GCA_964597005.1 uncultured Methanosarcinales archaeon
AACGTATTAAACTGTAATAAAATTATCGATTGTTTGCCTTAACCGATCACGTATGTGACATCTTCATACCCTCCACTCCTCATAACCTGTATTTTGCAGCCCCGAATCCCCCCATCCCTCAGAGAATCCCGGGGCTGGCGTTGTTTGAGATGTTAGGGGAAATTCGCCGTCGCCTTTACATGTTTATTCATATTAAACGGTTTATTTTGTTACTATCTCCAAATGTGGGCGGGGTTCAATTTCTCATATCCATTTTTCGTCAATAATAAATTCCGCCCCAGACAATGTGCCAGATAAAATAGAAGGAAAGACGCCAAACAACGGTGGCTAAGAATCCATGCATCCTGAAGAAATGAATAGGAACCATATTGGCTGCAAATACAAAGGTAAATAGTATAGCTGCAAATGAAATATCCGAGATAATACCCATCTGGAACATCCCAATAGTTTGCAAGACCGGTTCCATTAAACTGAACAATATGGCAACCACCCAGAAAACCTGATATTGCCATCTTTTTCTTAAGATCACATTGGACAGGAACCAGAACAAAAAAACAATCGGTATAAGGTGGAGAAGTATTTCCATAAGAATCCCCACACTCATATAAACCGGAATGGAAAACGGAAACTCTACCATTGGTACATCCAGTTCCATGAGGAGGGCAATGATGATGTTCAGTATACCAAACACCAATCCAGTCAGTAATGGGATTACAAACCTTTGCCTGTTAGATATCCGTTCATCCCAGATATCAGGAAAACCCGTTCGTTTAGCAAGCTTCAAGGCAATAAAACCTAGGATTGCTACCAGAAAATACATTGACCAGGAATTTATGGATTGTTGTACAAGAGGGTGATCGACATTGAAAGCAATCCAGATTAGTTTACCCGTGAACATCATTAAAATGAGTCCTGCAAATACAGCGTCTGATGTTGTTAATTTTTGTTTCATCATTATTTTCACAGTCATCTCGTTAAGTCAATGATTGATACTTTTGAGAAATGTTGTTTCTTAAATTTATAGTCTTTTAAATCCAGAGGACAATAGACCTGAAACTTACTCTTCCTCATATACGAATAACTCTTCGATCCTAACATCGAACAATCTTGCTAGCTTGAAGGCAAGACCCACGAGTGGGCATATTTTTGTTTTTCTATGGCATTTATCATCTGTCTGGTAACACCAACCCTGTTTTGCATCTTTCCGTGACAAGTCTGGAACCTTGAGAATGAGGGGGATTGTGCTTTTTTGGTTAGGAGTGGTTTCGGGAATTGGGGAAGGTTTGGTTGCAGGGGAAACGTATCCAGTTGGGTGCAATATTTGTTATTTCAACAATCTTCGTATCCATTCTAAAGGAACAAGCTTATTTTTTCCATCCCACCATTTTTGATTAACCATTTCTTGGTACCAATCTTTTTGAATGTCGGCATGTTCAGTAATGATGACTTGGAATCCAGTATCTTTAACATTTTTTTCAATAAGTTGAAACATCCGCACAACAATCCCATAAATAATGGATAATGTATTTATCGCCTTACCCCGTTTAACATACCTGATACAATGAACTTCAGACATTTTATTAATCAACTCAGGACCAGCGGAAAATTGGTTAAGATCACGCATCCTGTATCACCAGAATTTGAAGCACCAAGGATTGCAAAACAGATCGGTGCACCCGTCCTGTTCCATGATGTTGGCGGCAAGAAAGCCATCATGAATTTACTGGGTTCCAGGGACGAACTTGCAGCCATGCTCGGTGTGCCAAAAGAGGAGATCATCCAGCGGCTCGCTGCCGTTGCACCATCTGGCAAGGTCAGGCTTGTTGAGGATTCGCCGACAAAGGAGGTTGTTGAAACCCGGGTAGACCTGACAGATCTGCCGATCATGACACATTTTGAATGCGACGGTGGGGCGTATATCACAGGCGGCATCGTTGTCTCCGAGTACGAAGGCAGCATGAATGCATCCATACACCGCCTGATGGTCATTGGAAAAGATACGTTAGCTGCACGTCTGGTGCCTCCGAGGCACACATACCTTCTTCATAAAAAAGCATCAGAGAAAGGCGAATCCCTGCCCGTAGCCATCGTTATCGGGGCAGACCCTGCTGTCACCTTCGCATCGACCACCCGGGTACTAGCCGGCAAGGAGTTCGAATATGCAGCCGCACTCCGGGGCAGTCCAATTGAACTGTTCAGGTGTAAAAACGGGGTCAAGGTGCCACATGCAGAGATTGTGCTTGAAGGATATATCGACCCTGTCGAAAGAGCGGACGAAGGTCCCTTTGTTGATATCACAGGAACGTATGACCTTGTGCGCAGGGAACCCGTCATTCATATCACAAGGGTTATCCACAGGAAGAACCCCATCTACCACGGGATACTGCCAGCAGGCGGTGAACATCTTCTCATGATGGGAGTGCCATACGAACCGAAGATATACAATGCAGTAGGTGAGGTCACAACTGTCAGGAACGTGGTTCTCACAGAAGGTGGATGCTGTTACCTGCACGCGATCGTCCAGATAGAGAAACAGACAGAAGGCGATGGGAAGAACGCGATAATGGCAGCCTTTGCGGCGCACACCAGCTTAAAACATGTGGTTGTGGTGGACGATGATATTGATATATTCAACCCGAAGGATGTTGAGTTTGCCATCGCGACCCGTGTTAAGGGCGACTCCGACATTCTGGTCATTTCAGGCGTTCGCGGAAGTTCCCTTGACCCGAGGGGTGCCCCTGACGGAACCACCACAAAGGTCGGTATCGATGCCACCAAAGTGCTGAAAGAGGCCGAAAACTTCGAGCGTGCAAAGATGCCAGAGTAGCTGGAGTAAACGGAACCTTAAAAACAAAGGCAGGAGTGGAATGCATCTTACAAAGGAAGAAGAGTGCACCTTAAACGGTGAAGATGGCGAGACGCTGCAAAAAGCAATCGAGATACTGGTGGCACTTGGGGACATATACGGTGCTGACAGGCTCATTCCCATAAAAAGTGCGCAGATCGCCGGGGTTTCGTATAAGACCATAGGCGACGCCGGACTGGAATGGATATCGGACCTGAACGGCAAAGTAAAGGTTCCATCCATTTTGAATCCCGCTGGAATGGACCTTGAGCGCTGGCAGAACATGGGTATTTCAGCGGATTTTGCAAAAAAACAGCATGAGATCATAAAGGCATATGAGAAGCTGGGTGTGAACGCCAAATGCACCTGCACACCGTACTATCTTGAAGGTTTTACAGCCCGCTACGGAGACCATCTGGCATGGAGTGAATCCTCTGCCGTATCATATGCAAACTCGGTGATAGGTGCAAGGACAAACAGGGAAGGTGGACCCTCCGCACTCTCTGCAGCACTCATCGGAAAGACCGCAAATTACGGCTATCATCTGAATGAGAACCGAAAGCCTATGGTCTCGGTAACAGTAGAATGCGATATATCAGGTTCTGATTACGGTGCTCTTGGATACCTGGCAGGCAGGACGGTGGGTAACAGGGTCCCTTTGTTCTATCTCAAGAACGAGCCATGCGGGGATGAGCTAAAAGCGCTTGGCGCAGCCATGGCAGCATCCGGTGCGGTTGCTCTCTATCATGTGGACAATGTTACACCTGAGGTTCGAAAGACAGTGTTTGAACCTCCTGCTGAAAACATCGTAATAGAGGAGAGCCAGATACGGGAAATTTATGAGAACAAAAAAGATGATATGAGCTGTGAAAACGAAATTATAGCACTTGGATGCCCGCACTACTCACCTGATGAACTCGCCCGTATTGCGAGACTATTGAAAGGAAAACTGCTCGAAAAAGAGATGTGGGTATGCACTTCCCGTGAAGTGGCAGCCAGCTATCCGCAGCTTGTGGATACCATTGAGAAAAGCGGCGCAATGGTGGTATGCGACACATGTATGGTAGTCTCGCCTGCAAGTGAGAATTACAAACTCATGATGGTGGATTCGGGTAAAGCCCTTACATACGTACCGAGCATGTGCAGGGTATCAGCGAAATTCGGTAGCATAGAGGACTGCATCAAAGAGGCTGGTGATTCAAATAAAAATTAAATGCCGCATCATTTCCAGGGGTATTGCAGAAGGCAATGTCCTCCTTACCCATGATGCCATTTCGTTCCTTGGCAACGTTGACCCCGAGACCGGTGTTGTGGTGGAGGAGGAGCATGAACTGTTCGGGAAATCCATAAAGAATAAAGTGCTGGTATTCCCGCATGGAAAGGGTTCGACTGTCGGCTCATATGTCCTGTACCAGTTGAGCAAGAACGGGGTTGCACCGTCCGCAATGATCAATATCGATTCAGAACCCATAGTTGCTGTGGGTGCCATCATATCCGGCATCCCGCTCGTGGACAGGCTCGAATCGGACCCCTTCAGGTTCATGAAGGATGGAGACATGGTAAAAATTGATAGCATCAACGGTTATGTTGAAGTCCTGAGCAGGTTAACTGGAGACGTAAGCGCGAATAAAGGATGATAACGGACAATGCCAGAAACCACCAAAAACGAACCACAAAGCAGCAGTGTGCCAGTTCCAGATGAAAAAATCAAAGAGTTATACAGGCAGGTAGGATCGGTTTTCAGGGTATACGAAATAACCTATGAAAATGATTCCATTTTCTTTTATGGCATACCAAAGATAGAACTAAAAGCCCTTGCCCAGAAATTGTGGGTGCCATTTGCAGAGAATGGATACCAGCTGCACATCAAATACGAACTGGGCGAGCATGTATTGATTGCAGCGCCTGTTGTAGAGGTTCGTGAGCGTGTGTGGGTAAATGCAGTGCTTGTGGTTGCCACGTTCTTTACCACCATGCTTGCTGGTGCGACCATGTATGGTGTGGACCTTGCAAGCAATCCCTCACAGGTTGTGCAGGGTCTACCGTTCACCATTGCTATTATGACAGTACTGGGTTCCCATGAGATGGGGCATTACATCGTAGCAAGGCTGCACGGAATGCGTACCTCATTACCCTATTTTATTCCGTTCCCAACGCTCATCGGAACCATGGGTGCGATCATCAAACACAGGGGACCGATCCCAAATCGGAAGGCATTGTTCGATGTGGGGGTAGCAGGTCCTCTTGTGGGGCTTGTTGTATCAGTTATTGTGACGGTGATAGGTCTTAGCCTTCCTCCGGTCACGCTGATAACTGACATGGCCATGCTGGAATTGCAGCTTCCACCCTTGTTCCTCTTGCTTATGAAGATCGTCGGCCCCATGGGTGAGACCATGCACCCGGTTGCTTTTGCAGGCTGGGTAGGAATGCTTGTCACATTGCTCAACCTATTTCCGGCAGGACAGCTTGATGGTGGTCATGTCCTGCGTGCAATGATCGGTGAGCGTGCAGGTCGTGTGGCCAAGATCATGCCATTCGTACTTCTCGCTATCGGTGCATATGTATCCTTTGCAATGAAACAGAACGGGTTTATCTGGCTTTTCTGGGCAATGTTCCTTTCTCTCTTTGCAGTTGCAGGACATCCCACCCCCCTTAATGATGACATAAAACTGGATAACAGGCGTTTTGCACTAGGTGTTTGTACATTTATCCTGGGTATTCTTTGTTTTACCCTGATCCCGTTTACGATTGTTAACCAGTAGTCTCTGATCTTATGGTCGGTTGCAGTGGAGATGAATGAATGGATGTCTATTTTCGATGGAACCGGAAAAACTCCTACAGTATAGCAGCGCTCTCACCTGTGGTGCCGCAGGCATCGCTTACAAAAAAACCGCGTGATGGGATAATGCTGTACAGTTTCTCCACAAACCAGAAAGATTCTGTTTTTGAAGAGGTGGAAAATGCGGACACGGATTCAAGATTTATTGCAGGTGGTCCACATTCGTCCGGTGCTCCTGAGGAAACCCTGAATCATTTTGACTATGTTGTCATTGGTGAAGGGGAAGAGACGCTGCCAAACCTGCTGAAAATCATAGAGACAGGGGGAGATGTAAGCAAGGTTAGTGGAATAGCATATGTGGACAAAGAGACCGGTAAAGTGGTGAACACTGGCAAACGCGACCATGTAGACCTTAACAGGTATCCGTGTTTTGATCCGAAAGTACAGATATCACCCATTGAGATCAGCAGGGGATGTCCCTGGAAGTGTAAATACTGCCAGACACCCCGTATTTTCGGGAATAGGGTCAGGCACAGGGACATTGGTTCGATTGTTAAATGTGCAGAGCACCTGAAGGACCTGCGGTTTACATCCTCGAACGCCTTTGCCTATGGGAGCGACGGCATACATCCGCGGTTTGATACGGTTGGAAGGCTGCTTCAAGAGCTTCACCGTCTGGAAGGAAAACAGATATTTTTTGGCACATTCCCCTCGGAGGTGCGCCCTGAATTTGTTACTGACGAGGCACTGGAATTAGTTGTTCAGTACTGCACCAATAAAACGATCAGTCTTGGTGCACAGTCCGGCAGTGACAGGATACTGAAGGAGATATGGAGAGGGCATACCGTTGATGACGTGATCACTGCGGTTGAGCGGTGCTCAGTTCATGGTATATCCCCAACGGTCGATTTTATCTTCGGGTACCCCACCGAGACAGAGGAAGACCAGCTTGATAGTCTGGATCTCATCAAATGGATATGTGGAAAAGGTGGCAGTGTAAGAGCACACTACCTGACACCACTGCCTGATACGCCTTACGCAGATGTGATACCATCCAGGGTCAGCAAGGAGGTCAATCGTGTTCTTGGAAAGCTGGCACTGGAAGGAAAATTGACAGGTTCGTGGAAATAAAGATCAGTCTCAAATCGTTGAACCTATTATTCGATATCGGAAAATCGGTGTCCTGAAAGATACACGGATGCAGCGACCACAAGTCCAAAAAGGCTTGATGTTAGAAAAACACCTTTCAGGTTGAATTGCAACAGTACAATTGACAGTACCACAGGTGATGCTGTCTGTCCTGCATATTTCATGGTGTTGAAAATCGAGACCACACTTCCCATAAGACCCTTTGGTGCGATCTGGGTGACCAGTGTGTTCAAAACAGGCTGGATCATACCAAACCCTGCTCCAAAGACCAGAAGCATCAACAGCACTACCGGTATCGATCCTACCCATGGCATTCCTGCAAGTGCAATACTGGTCAGGAAAAATCCGGATCCTATTACAAGGTGCTGGGGAAACCTGCTGTAAAGCCGTTTTGCCTGCGATGAAACAAATGCCATCGCTACTCCCTGGATTCCAAGGGCAAGTCCAGCATCCTTTGCAGTGAACCCGAAGCTGTCTTTCAGCATGAAAGGAACGTAGATAACTATGGTATAGAGCAGGAAAAAAATCGCAAAACCGAGAAAGATCGTGTATGCAACCCTGAAGTCCTTAAGGGTACCCAACATCCCGGAAAACCCTGTTTTATGTTCAGTTGCCAGTGGGTTTGTTTCAGGAAGATAAATTACTGCAATCAGGGCAAGGGGGATGGTGAGAGCATAGAACAGGAAAGGATAGTTCCATCCGAATACTGCCATGCTACCTCCAATAAGAGGTGCAAATACCGACCCTATGGAAGTGGTCATACTCATTCGACCCATAGCATGGACTCGGTCAAGACCACTATACAGTTCACCTATCATTGTCATTGCTACAGGCATCATGCCTGCAATCCCTATTCCCTGGATCAGTCTCAAGATAAGCAGTACTGTGAGGTTTGGGGCAAAATAACCTGCTGCTCCCGCAGTTCCATTAATGAGAAGACATGGGATAAGGATCTTCTTGCGTCCGAACCGGTCCACAAAACCGCTCATTAGCAGCATGGACAGGGCTATGGAAAATGTGTAAACTCCCATTATCATACCGACCATCTCGCGAGTCGTATGCAACGGCTCCACCATGGCAGGCAGTACAGGACCGAGCAATGCACCGCCGGACATTCCAAAGAATGCCACCAGACAGATGATGTTCAAGGTTGGGTTGTTGAAGAATTTCATACAGTCGACTCTTTGTTGAACTACTCCACGCTTACGCATGGAGATTCTTACAAGTAACTACAAGTTGTAGCCCTATTTGTAAATTATCGAGAAATTCCCGATAGCTTGTCCAATTGGCATTTTGTGATAGGTAACGTAACATGATATTGATAGCACTATTT
>CAZQWP010000061.1:0-8088 GCA_964597005.1 uncultured Methanosarcinales archaeon
TGTTATGGAAATGGATGCAATTTGTCATGATTCCTCACTTAACCGAAGACGCATGTTCTAATATCTTGTATGATCATCAAGTATTTCCTTTAACTTGATAGTAACGTCTTTGTGGCTCTTCTTAGGTAACTTCTTCAATACAGCTCTCATAAAATGAACATGACACATTTGCCAGCTTGAACCTGTAAACGAAGATTCTATTGCTTTCTGAATACCTTTATGGCCATCGGATACAACCAGTTCCACCCCTTTTAATCCTCTTTCTTTCAGATCGTCAAAGAAGTCTTCCCAAAACATCAAATCTTCGCTATCAGCCATTCTTTTTCCCAGTATTTCTCGGTAACCATCATCTCTCACACCCGACCACACCCAATCCAAAAGATAAAACTTATCACCTTTCCCGCATTCAGGAAACCTGAAACAACACATTGTCTGTTATAGTATTGCTATACCCTGTGAGCATCATGGACACATGGTTTATATCTAAAGTCACATATAATTATCTTATTAAAAAAATGGTTAGATGTATATTACACTAACAGGAATTGTAAATGAACCACAGCCCATCATATATCGGGAACATGGATCACGAATACCGCCGCAAATTAATACACGCTGGTTTCGGTCTGTTTTTGCTGTTTTTTCCTTTCCTGGACATAAAAGTGCTTTCTGTTCTTTCTTTTTTACTCTTGGTCACACTAAAGTTCCTGCCTGAGAACTCATGGCTCTACACCCTCCTCGCCAAAAAAAGAACAGGTGTTCAGTCCCAAACCGGAACCCTTGGAACCGCCTCAGCCCAGAATCTTGCTGCAGCCACCTTTATCCTGCTTCTTGTGGGTGCGATTCTGGATCTCACATCCTATTCATATCCACTCTACATCATCGGAGGAGCCATCGCAATCTCCACTTTCGGGGACACTGCAGCAGGCTTTGTCCGTTACAATGACCTGGCAAAATTCCGATCTCTCACAAAACAGGAATACCCGGGCAAGATCTACTCCAAGGAAGTGCATACATTGTACTCAGTACCCTCAAGCATTGCCATGCTCATAACCGGCATCGTAGCGGCTTTCTTGGTGGGACTGTGGATAGTTCACTGGCAGGGCACAGTTGTATCCTACAACATGCTGTTCTTTATTGCAGTGATCGGAGCCATGATCGGTGCACTCTTCGAAACGATACCCTCGGTCATCGATGACAACCTATCGGTCCCTCTCGCATCCGGAATGGGCATGTGGGTGTTCTCTTCCCTGGAATACACGGTATCACCCTCCCAGCTGGTATCAGCCTTCCTTTTTTCACTGGTTTTGGCATATCTGGCATACAGGGCAAAGATAGCCGACATCTCCGCACTCCTCAGTGCGGCACTTCTTGGTGTCCTCATACTCGTCTTCACCGACATCTCATGGTTCATCATCCTGATCGCATTCTTCCTGCTCGGGGGCAGCTTTACAAAATTCAGGTACGCGTACAAGAAAACACTGGGCATTGCCCAGTCAAAAGGAGGCGTGAGGAGCTATGAACATGTACTTTGCAACAGCACAGCGGCAGTGATTCTTGCTGTTGCACATGGGATATATCCCGCATACGGGGAAATGATCCTGTTCGCGTATCTCGGTACCGTGGCAACTGCAACAGGCGACACACTGGCAAGTGAGATCGGCAGCACTGCGCGCGGACATCCACTCATGATCACAACATTAAAACCCGCAGAACCCGGTGTCGATGGTGCAATATCACCCCTCGGGGAATTAGCTGCATTCTCTGGCGCACTGTTTATCGGTTTACTCGCTGCGGCATTTGGGATATGTGACAATACCCTGCTTGCAATAACCATTCCCACAATGGGTGGTCTTATTGGCACGAACATCGACAGTCTACTCGGTGCGACCCTGCAGAACAATGGTATGCTCTCAAACAGTGGTGTAAATTTAGTCTCCACATTTGCGGGTGCAGTGGTCACAGCAGGATTATACCTGCTGATTATCTGATTGAGTCTGCATTTTTGAGACTTATTAATATTTTCCGGTTACGCTCATTAACCAGTTTTATTAACCGCAGATGAACGCCGATAAACGCGGATAATGGATGCGATATTTGCGTTGTATCTGCGGTTCGTCATAGTTCAAAAGACCAGAAGAAAATATAAATCATTTTTTATCTTTCATTTATCAGATCCTCTAATGCCTACTTATGCGCAAAATACGCAATGATCCCATTATCCACAGAATCGATCCTGCAGAATCCAAACCTCTCGAACTGAACTAGATGGTCCAGCTCACCTGCAACCAGCGGCTCACCGATCCCTTCAAACCTGCCATGCGGTGCCAGAACTGTCACAGGAATTCCATCTATCGGTGCCCAGTGGATGATGCGTATCCGCTCTTTTTTGACCGCTTCCATCGAATCACTAAGATACCGACCCTGAAGAGGCTTTATCGATGTGATCTCAATGTTATAGAGGTCTTTTAACCGGATACGATCTCCCAATTTTAGGTTATCCACATCGTCTTGGCACACCAAGAGCTTTGTACCCACTTCGATCTCCCTGTATCCCTTGTCCTCTGTGGGGTGAAGCGGGGCTCTTGCTGTGCGCGGGGGAGCACCCGATATCTCAAGTTCCACAGGGTCCCAGACAAAGAAATAGCGGTTTGAAGATATGTCAACCAGTTTCCTGTTTTCCGCATACAATGTGTCAAGACTAATACTGACATCGGTCTCACCAACACCCATCTCGATCATGAACTTGCGTATGGCTCCTGGCAGTATGCCCCTTCGCCTCAGAGCACGCAACGTGGGCAGGCGAGGGTCGTCCCACCCGGTATATTCCCCTTCCTCGATGGCACGCCGCAGTCCGCTTGTACTGAACTTTCCAAACTCATGTATCTTGATGCGTCCCCAGTGCGTGGTCTTTGGATACTTCCAGCCAAGATAATTATAGATATAACCCTGCCTTTTTTCGCTATCCATCAGGTCTTTACCCCGTATGATATGTGTCATCCCGAGTTCGTGGTCTTCGATGGCACCCTCAAAATCAAGAAGAGGCCAGACCATGTACCTGTCTGCCACCTCAGGACGCGGGTGCGGGGTCTTCACGATCCTGAATGCACCAAAATCACGCAGTGCCGGGTCCTTGTGCCTGATATCGGTCTTAATGCGAACCACTACCTCCTTTTCCTCGTAGTCCCCGGCAAGCATCTTGTTCCAGTACTCAAGATTCACTTCAGGTGTCTGGTCCCTATGAGGACATGGTTCCTTGGCGTCCTTATATTTCTTGAAATCCTCACCTTTGCAGAAACATACATAGGCATGTCCCATTGCAAGTAGTTTTTCCGCATACATGTAATACACAGGCAGCCGGTTGGATGCAATGACCACCTTATCCGGCACCGCACCAAGCCATTTGCAGTCCTCCAGATACCAGTCATAGGCTTCAAGCATTGGGCGTTTTGTCTGCGGGTCGGTGTCATCGAAACGTATGATGAAAGAGCCACCATATTTCTTAACGTACTCCGAGTTGACCACGATCCCGCGGGTGCTTCCAAGGGTTGGTGGACCGTTCGGGTTCGGTGCAAACCGCATGACCACCTTTTCGCCTTCCGCAACAGCAAGAGGTTTCAGTCCCTTTTCAGGTTCTTTTTTGACGCTCAGCTCTTCAATGAGTTCAGGTGCAAGCGCTTCAAGCTGCCTGCGCCACGAATCCGGGTCTCCTTTCGATACGTCTTTGAGGACCTTCTGGATTACAGATGCAACTTCCTTTCCCATCGGACGAAGATGGGGGCATTCGCCCATCACACGCCCCATCACAGCTCCTATCTGTGGGGGTTTACAGTACTTGACAGCATTTTGCAGTGCAAATTTCTCAATGCTCTTGACATCCTCAGCTTCCAGTGTCATCAATAATTCTCCTATAAAAAGCAAATACTATGTCGAAACGAACCGGGTCATTCGATAGATTTCCCTATCTTACGGACATGCGTCGCCTTTTTGATGATCCCGTCGATCTCATTTTCAAAACTCGAAACGAACTCTTTCACCTGCTCGCCAACGATAGCACCATGGGCAGACGGTTTTATCAACCTCTCCTGCTCAAGTACACGAAGCGAGTATCGCACCTTATGTGTTGGCATGTTTGTCTCTTCCGAGAGTTTCAATATACCTATAGGTTCGCTTTCTATGACTTTTTTCAGGACTATCAGATGGCGTTCCGTAAGTTCCAATTCTCCGTTGACCTGGTCAAATAACATTAAACAACCTCGTTTCTTAGAATCCCTATGCCTTCGATCTCAACCTCAACAACATCACATCGATGGAGTTCACCAACGCCCGGTGGCGTGCCTGTTGCAATAACATCCCCTAGTTCAAGTGTCATAATGTTAGATATGAACTCCACAAGATGTGGTATATCAAATATCAGGTTCGATGTATTTGAATCCTGCCTAACTTCTCCATTGACCCTGCACTTAATAGATGCGTTATCAGGATTGAACTCACCGGGTAGTGCAATGAAAGGACCGATAGGTGCAAAGGTGTCAAAGCTCTTTGCACGTGTCCACTGCCCATCACGCTGCTGAAGGTCACGTGCAGTAACATCATTAAAGCAGGTATAGCCCGCGATCACATCGTTTGCCTGTTCAGCGCTTATATTCTTGCATTTTTTCCCTATGACAACCGCCAGTTCTGCCTCATGATCTACCTGCTGGCTTGACTTTGGGTAAATGATTCTATCTTCATGACCAATTGCTGCGGATGGAGGTTTTATGAATATTATGGGCTCGTTCTGGACTTTCATGTTCAGCTCAATTGCATGGTCATGGTAATTAAGCCCGATGCATATGATCTTTGATGGTACTGTAGGTGAAAGTATCTCAAGTTGTGAGAGTTTGAATGCCCTGCTTTCTGCACCACCCTTTGCCTGCACAAGGTTACCGCATATCTCACCATAAAAAATATCATTTCCGCATTTGAATCGACCAATCATGATTGAACACGTTTTTTGTTTTTATAGTAGATAAAGAACTCCCACATGGTGCCCTTAGTTTTATATTTGCTAAGAATAAAGGAGACAATTCAAAGGTAGCGTAAATGGGTAATCTTGTATTCAGATTGAACAAGAATCGTTATCTTTGCCTTTTATCTTAAATTCAATAACAAATACACCAAAACTGTTTTATTTACATGTAAACATGAGTTATAAAAGGTGTGAATAGGTGGTAATATTATGATGGGCGGTAATCTAAAAGAGGTGTAATCATGGAACTAAATCGGTTTACTCAGAAGGCACAGGAAGCAATCCAGAGTTCAACTACTATCGCAGCACGATACTATCAACAGCAGATTGACTGCGAACATCTGTTTCTTGCACTGCTTGAACAAAGCGAAGGGCTTTCGAAAGGACTTCTCAAGAAGATGGACATCCCTCCAGAGTCAATGATCCAGCAGCTTGAAGACCATCTCTCGCAACTTCCGCAGGTATCAGGACCCGGAAGCGAGCAGGTGTACATGACACGGAAGCTCAACAGGGTGCTGGATGGTGCATCAAGGGAAGCGGGCAAGATGCAGGATGAGTACATCAGCGTGGAACATATACTGCTTGCACTGATTGACGAAACCGACAGTTTCAGCAGCAAGGTTTTGCTTGATGCCGGTGCGACCCGGGATAAGCTCCTGAAGGCAATAGCAGAGGTCAGAGGCGGCAGGCGGGTCACCTCCGAAAATCCTGAAGATAGCTACGAAGCACTCAAGAAATATGGGATCGACTTCACCGAACTTGCATCACAGGGAAAGCTTGACCCTGTTATAGGAAGGGACCGTGAGATAAGGCACGCGATTGAGATACTTTCCCGTCGCAGGAAGAACAACCCGGTGTTCATAGGTGAAGCGGGTGTGGGTAAAACCGCGGTAGTGGAAGGGCTTGCACAACGGATCGTAAATCGTGATGTACCCGAAGCTATGAAGAACAAGCGCATCATTGCCCTTGATATGGGTTCACTGATCGCAGGTGCAAAGTTTAGGGGGGAGTTCGAAGAGCGGCTGAAGGCGGTCCTTAAGGAAGTTGCGGATTCGGAGGGAGAGATCATTCTTTTCATTGATGAACTGCACACCGTAATTGGTGCGGGTGCCACCGAAGGCGCAATGGATGCAGGTAATCTACTAAAACCCATGCTTGCCAGGGGGGAGCTTCACTGTATCGGTGCAACTACACTCAATGAGTACCGAAAATATATCGAGAAGGATGCAGCTTTTGAGCGACGGTTCATGCCGGTACTGATTGACCAGCCAAGTGTTGAGGATACTATATCGATACTCAGGGGGCTCAAGGAAAGCTATGAGGTTCATCACGGGGTAAGGATAAAGGACAGTGCACTTGTTGCTGCTGCAATTTTGAGCAACCGTTACATAGCAGACCGTTTCCTTCCGGACAAGGCTATCGATCTTGTGGATGAGGCGGCTGCAAAGATGAGGACCGAGATAGACAGCAAGCCTACCGATCTTGATGGGTCTGACCGTAAGATCATGCAGCTTGAGATTGAACGCGAGGCACTGAAGAAAGAGAAAGACGCAGCATCAAAGGAGAGGCTTGAGGACCTGGAGAAAGAACTTGCAGAGATACGTGCCGATTCCGATGCAATGCGTGCACAGTGGCAGAATGAAAAAGAGGCTATAGCAAAGCTCAGGTCGCTCAAAGAGCAGATAGAGGATACAAAACAGGACATTGAGCAGGCTGAACGCGATTACTACCAGAACAAAGTGGATAACCTTAACCGTGCCGCTGAACTGAGACACGGTATACTTCCGTCACTGGAACGCCAGTATGCAGAAGAGGAAGCACACCTGCAGGAGAAGCAGAACGGGATGCTGCTTAAGGAAGAGGTCGGGGAAGAGGATATTGCAGAGATCGTCAGCGAGTGGACAAATATCCCGGTGAACAGACTGATGGAAGGGGAACGCGAAAAACTGATGCATATTGAAGATAACCTGCATAAGCGCATCATAGGACAGGATGAAGCTGTTAAGGCGGTGGCAGATGCGGTAATACGCGCCTATGCCGGTATCAAGGACCCGAAGAGACCCATCGGCAGTTTCATCTTCATCGGACCTACGGGTGTGGGAAAGACCGAACTTGCCAAGGCACTGGCTGCAGAACTTTTTGACGATGAGAACAACATGGTCCGCCTTGATATGTCCGAGTACATGGAAAAGCACACTGTCTCGCGTATGATCGGTGCGCCGCCGGGCTATATCGGGCACGAGGAAGGAGGGCAGCTTACCGAGGCTATCCGGCGAAAACCCTATGCTGTGATACTCTTCGATGAGATCGAGAAGGCGCATCATGACGTGTTCAATATCATGCTCCAGATACTGGATGACGGGCGACTTACCGATTCACACGGAAGGACAGTTGATTTCAGGAACACCCTGATCATCATGACCTCGAATATCTGCGTGGATTATGCCAGCGTTCAACTTGAGAAAGGCGGGGACTACAGCGAGATGCAGTCGATAGCGATTAATGAGCTGAGCAGGCATTTCAGACCCGAGTTCTTAAACCGCATTGATGAAGTGGCTATCTTCCGCCCCCTGACAAAAGAGCAGCTTGTTAATATTGTGGATATCAAGGTTGCAGACCTGATTGCCAGGCTCAAGCAGCAGAGGACCAACCTTGAGATCACGGATGCTGCAAAGAAGTATCTTGGCGAGGCAGGCTATAGCGAGAGTTATGGTGCACGCCCCCTGCAGCGCGTTATCCAGCGAGAGGTCGAGACGAACGTGGGTAAGTTCATTGTTTCAGGTAAGGCGCTGGAAGGCTCAACGGTCATTGTGGATGCCGATGAGCGCGGGATCGCGGTAAGGGTGGAAGAAAGTTAAGTTAGTTTTATTGTTTTATGGCAGGGATGGGAATTAGTTTCCATCCTGCCATTCAATTATTTAAAGCGATGGTTAAACGATATCATGATGGTGCAAAGCAGAGTGTAAATCCCATCCGAATTATCATGGATATTCGAGCATTCTGATGCTAGTGCATCTAGAGACGGTAGTGTCCCTATTTTGCTGTAACTTTATCCTGTACCTCACTAAGCTTAGTCT
>CAZQWP010000062.1:0-8074 GCA_964597005.1 uncultured Methanosarcinales archaeon
AATTTGACAATATTTTCTTAAAAGAACTTCCAAAAAAACGTAACGATTTTAGTGAAAAATAAAATAGGTTTTTAAGTCAAAATTCTAATTTGATGGCCTCATAGTAACATATAGTTTTATATTTAAACAGGGATAAAACAATTATTTTGAAACAAAATTAAGGATAGAGAAAATCCAGAAACATTATTGTGGCATCCACTTGTTTCGATACCCTGCATTAACAAAGGATATCTGCAATTTTTCAGATTCATTGCTGAAAAAAAGTTTTGTGTGGACGCCATCGGCAAATATGGACACCAACAAGAAACTAATCCGGGTTTACAACCATTCAACCTTTTCTTCCAATACCTCAACACTTCTCGAATAACGATTCAACCTTCCTTTTCAGTTCCTCAACAACTGTCGGATTCTGAAGTGTGGTAACGTCCCCTGTCTCTTCCTCTCCATCTACAATGGCTTTCAGAACCCGCCGCATGATCTTCCCGCTTCTGGTCTTTGGCAGTTCATTTGCAAATACAATGCCCTTCGGACGAGCAATAGGTCCGACTTCCTCTACGACATAGTCGACTAAGTTTCCTCTAAGTTCCTCACACTCAATCGCTCCGGATTCAAGTGTTACATAGCAAAAGATGGACTGTCCTTTAATCTCGTCGAACCGACCAACAACAGCAGCTTCTGCTACAAGAGGATGAGACACAAGACCACTTTCAATTTCAGCTGACCCGATACGGTGTCCTGCAACCATTATCACGTCGTCCTCACGTCCACGTATCCAGAAATAACCGTCCTTGTCCAGACGCGCCCCATCGCTTGATAGGTAAGTCTCAGCACCCCACTTGCTCCAGTACGTATCTATGAAACGCTGCTCATCATTGTATATCGTTCTCATCATGCTGGGCCAGGGAGTTTTAACCACCAGATGACCTCCATCACCGTTCAGTAACTCGTTGCCGGCATCATCAAACACTGCCAACTTGATTCCTGGAAACGGTCTTGTTGCACTCCCAGGTTTTAGGTTGGTTATACCTGGAAGAGGTGTAATAAGTATCATACCTGTCTCGGTCTGCCACCAGGTATCAACAAGCGGGCACCTGCCACCACCGATTGTTTCATAGTACCACAACCAAGCACTGGGATTAATTGGTTCACCCACGGAACCGATCAAGCGTAACGTTGAAAGGTCATGTTTATAGACCCAGTGCGTACCCCATTTCATGAATGTTCGTATGACAGTGGGTGCAGTGTAGAATATCGTAACCTTGTGCTTTTCAATGATTTCCCAGAACCTGTTTTTATCCGGATAATCTGGGGCTCCTTCGTACATCAGAACAGTTGCACCGTTTGAGAGCGGACCATAGACAAGATACGAGTGACCTGTAATCCAACCAACATCTGCCGTACACCAGTAGATGTCATCTTCTTTAAGGTCAAATACCCAGTTGGATGTGATGTAAGTTCCTACCATGTAGCCACCTGTAGTATGAACTACACCCTTGGGATTTCCGGTTGTTCCGCTTGTGTACATCAAAAAGAGCATGTCCTCCGAATCCATGACCTCCGGCTCGCATGAGGGGTCTGCGGATTCGACAATGTCGTGAAACCACACGTCTCTTCCTGCCTGCATTTTCACATCGTTATTTTCATGTTGGACCACAACTACTTTCTCAACATGTTCTGTTTTTGTCAGTGCATCGTCGCTCTTGCCCTTGTGATTAAGCACCTTGCCACGACGGCAATAGCCATCGCATGTGATGAGTAAATTGCTATCTGCATCGTTTAAACGCTGCGCAAGTGAATCGGCTGAAAAACCTGCAAAAACCACGCTGTGAGGTGCACCAATTCTGGCGCAGGCAAGCATTGAAATCACAGCCTCGGGAATCATGGGTAAGTATATGGTGACGATGTCACCTTTTTTGACGCCGAGGTCCCTTAGGGCATTTGCAAACCGTGAGGTTGCAGCCAGAAGTTCGCTATAGGTGTATGTGCGTACGTCACCTGTCTCACCTTCCCATAGAATGGCAATCTTGTCACCGCGTTTGTCAATATGTCGGTCAAGGCAATTGTGCGAAGCATTCAGTTTACCCCCCAAAAACCATTCTGCATGCGGCGGTTCCCACTTCAGTACATTATCCCATTTATTAAACCAGTCGATATTCTCTGCCACTTCTTCCCAGAATCCAATAAAATCGTTTTCTGCTCTTTCATAAATAGAGGGATCGTTCATATTCGCATTTTTTACAAATTCGTCATGAGGCTTGAATACACACGAATCCTTCAGTGACATGTTGACCTTTTCTTCCATACCTTCACCAACATTTTATGGACTTGATAACTCTAGTTCATATTCTATAATGATTATTCCTAATCATAATGATTAATATAAATAGATTGTCTTTTACTTTGTATCGATTTTGTTTTTTAGAAGTTTTAAACAATATCATGGCTTCAAATGATGATATTTGACACGTCTATGATACATTATTGGGGAGTTTGTTAGTGATAACTCTATCCTGCGAATTAATTAAGAAAAGGCGAATATAAATAAAATTTGTGTTTTAAATTAGTCCAATAAATAAACATCACAAACAATACTTTATAGTTAAAACGATATTTAGTTTTATAGGCCAGAAATCAACAAGCATTTTATGCTTATTCATTATGGAGTTTGATCGTGGATTCAATACATTTGCTGGAATTGCTCACATCCATATTAATACTGGGAATAGCTGCCCGTGGGCTTAGCAAAATTTTTAACATCCCTGTCATCGTGTTTCTGTTGTTGGAAGGAATCCTGCTAGGTCCGGAGATGCTAAACCTTCTTGACACTACCGTGTTTGGAGAAGGATTAACTGCTATTGTAGCACTTTCTGTTGCTATTATTGTTTTTGATGGCGGACTGCATATTGATCTCAAGCATATGAGTACGATCCAGAAAAGTCTTATTAAACTCACAACAATAGGTGTATTGATTACGTTTCTGGGTGCTACGTTCATTACTCACATATTTATTGGAATTCCACTTAAACTTGCAGCACTTTATGGTGCACTGGTTACAGCAACCGGTCCCACGGTGATTACACCACTTGTCAGGCAATTACACGTTAATCACAAAGTAAGTAAAGTGCTGGAACTTGAAGGTGTATTAAATGATGCGATAAGTGTGATTCTTGCTGCTGTTGCATTTGAATGGATGGTATCGGAGCTATCCGGCATCGAGACAATTGGTTTTGTAGTGTATAGAGTAATTATTGGAATCGTAATCGGTACATTAAGTGGAGTTATACTGTACCAATTTTTATCAAAAGGACCAGTAATTTTTGATCAAACTGCAAAACTGGTAACAATGATAATGGTCATGGCAACTTTCGTGACTTCCGAGCTGATAGGGACCGAATCAGGGATTCTGGCTGTTGCGGTTTTTGGAATAATAATGGGAACATCGGATGTGTCTCATAAACAAACAATTAAGGACTTCAAATCTGACCTTTCGGCAATACTACTCTCTTTTATTTTTATATTACTTGCAGCAATGTTGAAGTTTGAGGATATTGCACGTATTGGGCCATACGGTGTTGCCGTGGTGCTTTTGCTCATTGTTTTTATACGTCCGATAGTGGTATTTATTTCTACTGCCGGTGAACGATTCAATACGAACGAGAAACTATTCATCTCATTTGTGGGACCCAGAGGGGTTGTTCCTGCTTCGATTGCGACGTATTTCGCGATCAAACTTGATGGTTTGAATATTGCTGGTGGAGATACGCTTGTTGGACTGGTGTTCTTAACAATCATTATTACGGTGCTGATGACAGGAACCCTTTCAAAATATGTTGCAAATATATTAGGAGTGATACCTATGGAAATATTGCTTGTTGGCGGAGGCGAAGTAGGCCAGATACTGGCAGAGCGGTTCGAAAAGAGGGGCGAGAATGTTGTAGTGATTGATTCCTCAGAGTCAAATTGCCAGCGGTTATTGAAAGCTGGGATAAGGGCTGTGCACGGTGATGCCGGGGATATCAATGTCTTAAAAAAAGCGGGAATTGAAAAAGCAAAATATGTTGTGGCTACCACCGATCAGGATAATACGAACCTGTTGGTGTGCCAGATCGCAAAAAGCAAGTTCGGATTTAAGAAAGAACAGATGGTTGCAAGGGTAAATAATATCGAGAACCTGCATGCTTTCTGGGACCTGGAGATCCGTTCCATGAGCCCGGCAATGAGCGCTGCGGTGGTTCTTGATAACATGGTAGGCAGACCTCACATGTTTTCCATGTGCGAGGTCGGGGAAGAGGGCGACATTCTGGAAGTCAGAGTCACAAACCCAAAGGTTGTGGGGAAAGCTATCAGGGAACTATCGCTTCCTGAAAAAAGCCTGCTGATGATGATCAGACGGGGCGAGGAGTCGATCATAGCACATGGTAACCTGGTTCTGGAGTTCGATGATATTGTTACTGTGATCGGAGAAAGCGATGGTGCAAAAATAGTTGCAGATTTGCTGCAGAGATAATGATCCAAAGTTAAGGGAAGATTGACGAAGATTTTCACCCCGCATAGTTCAGGTATATAAAATGTAAATATGTATGGTATGAATATGAATAAATTCCCAAGACTATGTAGAAGATTAGTGTTGTGGAATTAAAAGCGATTAAGACCTGCCCATGCACTGACGGCTGCCCCAGTTGCATACAATCACCAAAATGTGGGAATAATAACAAACCATTGGATAAAAAAGCCGCAACTATGATACTCCATGAATTGCTTGGTAAATCCGCTTACGTACCGACTAAACCAAAACCAAAGAAAAGTCCACCACCTACCAAGAAGCCGGTTGAACCGGTTAATACGAAAGATGCTTTGAATCGGTTTAGACAGCAACTTCAGCGTGATGCTATGCTAGCAAAGATCCAAGAGGGCATAAATGCCCTGCCAAAACCAAAAAAAGCATCTTCCTCGGAAGAACAGAAAATACTGGACCGGATGAAAGAACTTAAGGATTTGCAAAAGCAACATGAAAATGAGAAACAACCAATTCCATACAACTCTTCAAAAGATGTTAATAAAACGCAGGAATAGGTAATTGAATACTTTCACCCCGCTTAGCTCAGGTATATATAGAAATATAGCATATTGATGTTTGCCTCTCTAAACACAAAACAAACAAGAGGCTTGAGGAACATACATGAAAGAAACAGCAACGGCTATTAAAGCTAAGTTTTCGGAACTTGGGGTAGAGATTCCTACTGAGGAAATCGAAGAAAGACTGGACAAACTTGTTACCAAATTCAAGGTTTCAAAGGACGAAGCGCGTAGAAGCGTTGTCAACTACTTTTTAAAAGAGCATAACATTGCCAAAAATAGCTTCTATAAAGGGCAGGGCGAAGCGCCACGGGGTGAGTCTCCGCAAGTGGATACGGCCGATATTTTAGAGGCTGGAAGATGGGTAAGTCTTAGAGGTAAGATAGTTCAGCTCTGGGATACTAATCATGAATCAATCTCACAGGTAGGGTTGATTGGTGATGAGACTGGAACGATCAAATTCACAAAATGGCAAAGTGCCGAGCTTTCCGATGTAGAAGAGGGTAAATGCTATCTGTTCAAGAACGTGATATCAAAGGAATGGAACGGCAGGATCAATATTGATCTAAACAACTACAGTTCAGTCGAAGAAATTGACGAGGATATAAACATAGATGTTTATCCATCAGGTACAAAATCCGAATCGCCACAGGTGAACACAGCCGATGTTTCAGAGGCCGAAAGATGGGTAAGTCTTAGAGGAAAGATTGTTCAACTCTGGGATAATAATCATGAATCGATCTCACAGGTAGGGTTGATCGGTGATGAGACCGGGACGATCAAATTCACAAAATGGGCACGTAATGAACTTCCAGAGGTTGAAGAGGGTAAATGCTATCAGTTCAAGAACGTGGTCTCAAATGAATGGAACGACAAGATCCAGATCAATCTCAACCAATACAGTTCAATTGAAGAAATCGATGAGGACATAGAGGTTGGAACATCAACTGTTACCTTTATCGGCGCAATGGTAGATATACAGTCAGGTTCAGGGCTTATCAAACGCTGCCCTGAATGTAACCGCGCACTGACAAAGGGTGCATGCACAGAACACGGCAAAGTCGAAGGTGTTTATGACCTGCGGATAAAGGCCATCCTGGACGATGGGGTCACGACACAGGAAGCTCTTCTAAATCGTGAACTTACAGAGAAGACCTGCAATATGACACTCGACGATGCAATTGCGATGGCTGCTGATGCTCTTGATCAGGGAGTTGTGCTTGATAAGATCCGGAATATGTTGGTCGGCAAGTATTATACTGCTACCGGACCAAGGTTAGACCGATACCTTCTAGTCGATTCCATTGAACAAGAATCCAAACTTGACGATGCCTTGATTGAAGAATTAATTGCAGTAGCGGAGGTGGCGTAAATGGTAGGATATGTTAGAGAGGTCGCACAAAGGGTTTTTGCCCAGGAGTTCAGGGAATCTAACCTGACCTTTAAAGACGGAGATGATCAATACGCTCCTCACTACCTGCTCACACCCACCGGTGCAAAGGTAAACCGCCTTTTCATTGTTGGAACACTTACAGAAAAGGAAGATATTGGATCGGACACCGAGTACTGGCGTGGACGTGTTTCAGATCCTACGGGTTCGTTCATGGTCTATGCCGGCCAGTACCAGCCAGAAGCTGCACAAGTTCTTGTAGAATGTGAAACACCTTCGTTTGTTGCAATTGTTGGAAAGCCGAGCACGTATACAACAGGTGATGGAGATGTTCTAACATCCGTTCGTCCTGAGTTTATACAGATTCTGGATGGAGAAACCCGTGACATCTGGGTACTTGATACTGCAAAACAAACACTGGGTAGGATCAACGCACTCAAGAGCACTGAACCAAATTCAGTAAAAGCAATGGAGCATTATAATCCTGATGTCAACCACTACCGTGAAATGGTGCTACAGGCTCTAAGATCGCTTAAAGAGAATGAGTGATAACGCCTCTTTTTTCATTTAAATCTGCGCCTGAAAAGGCGCAGTACCATTTTTGACCAAAAGTATCATAAACAAGAGCCTCCTTTTGTTATTTAGGGATTCTATGAAAACATACCTTTTAATATGGTTTAACAGTGATGGTGCCAGTCCGTCGGAGGTAAATCGCCGACTTATGTCTATGGGATTTCTGCCAATACAAGGTCAATATGATTATGTCTATAAATGGGACAACAATGTAGATGTTGATGAAATTTTACGGTTTGGCGATAAGGTACACCTGACTCTTCAAAACATGGGTGTCCTGTTTAAAACTGAGACTATTGAAAACACAACCCTGGGTTTTTAGTAAAGAACATGCACCAGCTGCCCGAAAAAGTTGAATCTATCGAAAGTCAGCGTTTTCTAAATCTTCTTTATTCAACCTTTAGCCATAGAGTATTCTGCAAGGACTTTTAGATATTCAGTATCTACATCCATTAATAATGTCTGAAACATAGCTACATGAATCATTTCTTCTCTGGCAACATCCAGAAGAACGGACTTGATATTTTCATCATCCGTCAAGGAAGCCATTTGCTCATAAAGATTGACAGCATCCAGCTCAGCTATCATACCAAGTCTCATAAGCTCTTTGTCAATATCTTCCTTTTTTACTATGTCAAGATCGACAGGTATTTCTGATAACATCGCAAAGCCCCGTTTACTTTGAAAATTTTTCATTAACTTCCTTTTTACCCATCTCTAATTCAACTTCCTGCTGACCATCTTCTTTCATCAAAAGAGATTGGAACTCACCTACATGTGTCTTCTCTTCTTTTGCAATATCAAGAAGGACTCGCTTTACTCCATCATTCTCGGCCATAGAAGCCATTTGTTCATATAAGCTGATAGCATCCAATTCAGCAATTATTGCAAACCTGAGAATCTCCTTATTGATGTCTTTAGCAGCTACGTTCTTAATGTCTATTGGTATTTTTGATAGCATGTTTGATACACCCTATTTTTTGTTCAAATTATCTTATACATTATGAAGTGACATACTGCCGTCTACAAGACAGC
>CAZQWP010000063.1:0-8070 GCA_964597005.1 uncultured Methanosarcinales archaeon
GGAGACGCGCTTGGTGCTCCCCTTGAAGGCAGACCGTCCGGCACTTTTGAGCCGGTGGAGGGGATGATCGGGGGCGGAATTTTTGATCTTGAGCCCGGGCAGTGGACCGATGACACAACGCTGGCACTGTGCCTTGCGGAAAGCCTAATCCGGAAGAATGGATTCGACCCGCTTGACCAGCTTGAGCGGTACTTGAGGTGGCACAGGGAAGGGCACTTAAGCAGCACAGGCAAACCCTTCGGGATCGGGTTTACCACGCTTGGTAGTCTTTATCGTTTCGAGGAGACCCGTGACCCGGTCAGCACGGCAACAGTGCAGGAAACCGCAACAAACGGCTCGCTCATGCGGGTGGCACCAGTGCCGCTTGCCTTTGTCCGTAACCCTGCCGTGGCGATCGAGAGGGCAGGGGACAGTTCACGGACCACGCACAGTTCCAGGCTTGCTGTGGACGCGTGCAGGTATCTGGGCGCTCTCATAGTCGGGGCTGTACAGGGAGCCACAAAAGAGGAACTGCTTTCTGGGCGCTACTCTCCTGTAGCCGGGTACTGGGAGGAACATCCCCTGTGCCCTGAGATCGATGAGATCGCTGCCGGCTCGTTCAGGGAAAAGGACCCTCCCGAAATACAGGGAACAGGATACGTCGTCAGGTCTCTGGAAGCGGCACTCTGGGCTTTTCACAAAAGCACCTGCTTTAAGGATGGATGCTTACTGGCAGTGAACCTCGGGGACGATGCCGACACCACAGGTGCGGTGTACGGACAGCTTGCAGGCGCCTTCTATGGTGAACAGCAAATACCGGAGTCATGGCTCTCGATGATCGCTCACCGAAAATTAATAGGATCGTATGCTGAACAGCTAATGGAACTCTCAGGATCAGAATTGTTCAACTCATCCGGCAGTACAACCGGTGGGGCATAAAGTAAATCTACTTAACAGGATTCGCCCTGCCGCCCGAACACCCTATCAAGGAAATACTGGTGCAGCCGCATATCATCCGTAAGTTCGGGATGGAATGCCAGTGCAAGCACATTACCCTTCTCTGCAGCCACCACAAGGTCACCGATCCGTGCAAGTACCCTCACATCGTCCCCGTATTCCACGATGGCAGGCGCACGGATAAAAACAGCATTGTAAGGAGAATCAAGAACAGAAACCTCAAGCTGCGCCTCGAAGGATTCACGCTGCCTTCCGAATGCGTTCCTGTTAACCTTTGTATCCATGAGCGAAAGCAGGTGTTGATTCGTTTTCTTAACCTGCACGTCACCTTTTTTTGCCAGTAGTATCAGACCTGCACAGGTACCCAGTATCGGAACACCGTGCCCGGAAGCCTTCCTGATCTCATCCGCAATTCCCTCGCGTACCATCAACCTGCCAAGGGTCGTGCTCTCGCCACCGGGCAGGACCAGGCCGTTGCATGTGGGAACAATGCCGCTGTGTTTGATTGTCACGATATCGGCATCTTCACCGCGCTCAGCCAGTGCACGCCTAAGAGCATCAACATGCTCGGAAACATTCCCCTGGATAGCGATAACACCAATACGCATTATAAAACCATTCAAGGAAAATAAAAAAGAGAAGAAATTACCAACCGCGTGTCTGCAGGACGGCTTCTTCAGGAATTGTATCGATACTGATACCTTTCATACCAGCTCCGATACCTTTTGATATCTCGGCAAGTACTTCGGGTTTATCGAAATTGTTCACAGCTTCCACAATAGCAGCAGCCATTTTCTCAGGATTCTCTGCTTTGAAGATACCTGAACCAACGAACACACCATCAGCACCAAGACGCATCATAAGCGCAGCATCCGCAGGTGTTGCAATCCCGCCCGCAGCAAAGTTCACAACAGGAAGGCGCTGCATTTCGGCAGTTTCCACTACAAGTTCGATGGGTGCCTCGATATTTCGGGCGACCATTATCAGTTCTTCTTTTGTCTTGGCTGCAAGCTCCCGTATCTCGCCCATGATCTGCTTCATGTGACGCACAGCCTCGCTCACATCACCGGTGCCAGCTTCGCCTTTTGTACGTATCATGGCAGCACCTTCGTTTATCCTCCGAAGAGCTTCTCCAAGGTTCCGTGCTCCGCAGACGAACGGCACTGTGAAATTGGTCTTGTCAATATGATAGAGATTATCGGCAGGCGTAAGAACCTCGGACTCGTCAACCATGTCAGCACCAAGTGCCTGCAGTATCTCAGCCTCCACAAAATGCCCGATACGTGCCTTTGCCATCACCGGGATCGTTACGGTCTCAATGATCGCAGCTGTGATCTCAGGGTCAGCCATCCGTGCAACCCCGCCGGCTTTCCTGATGTCGGAAGGTACTGCATGTAGTGCCATCACTGCAACAGCTCCAGCCTCCTCGGCGATCTTTGCCTGCTCGGGTGTTGTCACATCCATAATGACGCCGCCTTTTTGCATCTTGGCAAATCCACGTTTAATCAAATCAGTACCATGTCGCAATTTTTCAAGTTCCATTATGATCATCCTTTTATTATCATTTAGCTGCTAAATTTACTAAATACAGGTCAATACTTAAAAGCATTTACTTCTACCAGTCACTCTTCAGCCTTGATTCTTGCGACACCAACAACCTTGTCGCCCTGTCGCACATTCATGATCTTTACACCCTGTGTGTTCCTGCCCTGCACCCGGATATCCCGAATAGGTATTCGTATGATGATGCCCTCTGAACTGGTCAGCATGACCTCATCTTCACCCATTACAGCTTTGACATTCATCACGGGACCGTTGCGCAGGCTTGTGACGATGGTTATCACGCCGCGTCCGCCCCTGTGCATGGCACGGTATTCCCCGAATTCGGTACGCTTCCCGAATCCGTTCTCAGTGATGGTTAGGAGTGTAGCATCCTCATTCACGATATCAACGCTCACCACTTCGTCGCCTGATTCCAGTCTCATACCCCGGACACCCTGTGCACTCCTGCCCATGGAACGCACCTCGGACTCTGCAAAGCGGATTGCCTTTCCATGTCTGGATACCATTACCACATCCTTGTTACCATCGGTCTGGACCACATTTACCAGTTCGTCATCATCTTGAAGGGTTATTGCAATAATACCGGCTTTCCTTGGGTTGCTGAAGCTTGAGAGCGGGCTCTTTTTAACAGTGCCTGATCTTGATCCCATAAACAGGTACCTGTCGTCAGCAAACTCGCTCACAGGGATCATTGCAGTTACCGATTCACCCTCTGCAAGTTCAAGCAGGTTCACTATCGCCTTTCCCCGCGATTGCCTGCTTCCAGCGGGTATCTCATAGACCTTTCGCCAGTGGACCCTGCCGTTGTTTGTGAAAAAGAGAAGATAATCATGAGTGGATGGAATAAATATATCTTCCACAAAATCCTCGTCTTTCGTGTCCATGCCGATAATACCCTTTCCTCCGCGGTGCTGCTGGGTGTAAGTATCCACCGGCAATCGCTTGATATATCCACTGTTCGTGATGGTTACCACAACATCTTCCCTGGGGATAAGGTCCTCATCCTCAAGTTCGGCATGCGACCGCTGTATCGCCGTACGGCGCCCTTCTGGATACTGCTCTTTAAGATTGAGCAACTCTTCCCTGATGATCCCATACTTTTTAGCATCGCTTGCAAGAATCTCCTTTAGCCCAGCGATAAGCCTGAGAAGTTCATTATACTCGTTATCGATCTTCTCACGCTCAAGTCCGGTCAGGCGCTGCAGGCGCATGTCGAGAATTGCCTTTGCCTGTGTCTCATCCAGGTCGAAATTCTCAACCAGTCCGGCCTTTGCTTCGTCCGCTGTCCTCGATCCTCGAATAAGTGCGATCACCTCGTCGATATGGTCCAGAGCGACCTTGAGACCTTCAAGGATGTGTGCCCTATCTTCAGCCTTGTTCAGATCGAACTGGCTGCGTTTCTGGATAACATCGATCCTGTGCTTCAAATATATCTGCAGCATCTCGCGGAGGTTCAATTCCTTTGGTACATTGTCAACCAGTGCAAGATTGATGACCCCGAACGTGGTCTGCATTTGGGTGTGCTTGTAGAGCTGGTTCAGTATCACATTAGCATTTGCGTTGCGTGAAAGTTCGATCACAACGCGAATACCGTCACGGTCCGACTCATCGCGAAGGTCAGAGACTCCCACTATCTTCTTTTCACGGACCAGTTGTGCGATATTCTCGATAACTTTCGCTTTATTTACCTGGTACGGAAGTTCTGTGACTACGATCCTGTACCTGTCCTTCTTCATTTCCTCGATGTTAGCAACTGCTCTTAAGATGATACGCCCGCGTCCGGTCTCATACATATCCTTGATGCCTTCGGTACCAAGGATCGTTGCACATGTCGGGAAGTCCGGACCCTTGATGGCGGTCCTAAGTTCATCGATCGACACGTCCGGTTCATCGATCATCATAAGTGTTCCGTCGATAACTTCTACCAGATTATGCGGCGGCATGTTGGTTGCCATTCCCACCGCAATACCGGTGGAACCATTGACCAGAAGGTTAGGGAGTTTTGCAGGAAGAACGGTTGGTTCTTCCATGGAGCCGTCATAGTTCGGGCTGAATAAAACAGTATCCTTGTCAATATCCAGCAGCATCTCATCTGATATCCGGTCCATACGGACCTCGGTATATCGCATTGCAGCTGCAGAATCACCGTCTATCGAGCCAAAGTTGCCCTGTCCGTCTATAAGTGGATATCGCAGCGAGAAAACCTGGACCATCCTAACAAGTGAATCATACACTGCCGTGTCACCATGTGGGTGGTACTTACCCAGCACATCTCCTACCACACGCGCAGATTTCTTGTACGCTTTATCAGAGGTAATACCTGCTTCCTTCATGGAATACAGGATTCGCCGGTGTACGGGTTTCAAGCCATCCCTTGCATCAGGAAGCGCACGCCCGATGATCACACTCATGGCATAATCGATGTACGAGTTCTTCATCTCGTCCTCGATCAAAACAGGTACGATCTTTTCCCCGGATTCAGTGGGCTGGATATCGAAAAGCTCATCTGGTGCTGTGCCTGTTGGGTCTGAATTTGTATTGTCTTCCATTTTTTTTCACCTCACACATCCAGATTAACCACGTCTTTTGCATGCATCTCAATAAACCTGCGGCGCGGCGGGACCTCATCACCCATCAATATCGAAAACATCTCATCAGCAGCTATGGCATCATCCATGGTAACCTGCATGAGGGTTCTGGTCTCAGGGTTCATTGTTGTTTCCCACAACTGTGTAGGATTCATCTCACCAAGACCCTTGTAGCGCTGGATGGATGACCCCTTCTCGCCGATCTCACCGAGTTTCGCCGATAATTCCTTGTCCGTGTATACATAATATTCAGCTTTACCTTTCTTGATTCGGTAGAGCGGTGGCTGTGCAATATAAATATATCCTGCATCGATCAACTGCTTCATATACCTAAAGAAGAACGTCAGGATCAGGGTCCTGATATGCGCACCATCCACGTCAGCATCGGTCATAATTATAACCTTGTGGTAGCGTGTCTTCTCGATATTGATATCGTCTCCTATTCCCGTTCCCAGTGCCGTGATCAGTGAAAGTATCTCATTGTTCTTCAGGGCTTTTGCAAGACGCGCCTTCTCAACATTTATAATCTTGCCACGGAAGGGCAGAATAGCCTGGAAGGAACGGTCACGTCCCTGTTTTGCAGAACCTCCTGCGGAATCTCCTTCCACAAGGTAGACCTCGCAAAGTGAAGGGTCCTTTTCAGAGCAGTCCGCAAGTTTTCCCGGCAGTGTGCTGACCTCCAGTGCACTCTTCCTGCGGGTAAGTTCCCGTGCCTTTTTGGCAGCATCCCTTGCGCTTTTTGCCACAAGGGCTTTCTGGAGAATTGATGTTGCAACCTTGGGGTTTTCTTCAAGGAACTCTGATAGGCTCTCTGACACAAGGGATTCAACGATCCCCTTTACCTCACTGTTCCCGAGCTTGGTCTTTGTCTGTCCCTCGAACTGGGGTTCTGTGAGTTTCAGGCTTAAAATTGCGGTCAGACCTTCGCGTATATCCTCGCCTGACAGTTTCATGTCACCCTTTGCCAGGTTGTTCTTTTTTATGTAATCATTTGCGACCCGGGTGAGGGCAGCCTTGAAACCCACTAGGTGCGTTCCGCCTTCATGGGTGTTGATATTATTAACAAAGGAGTACACGTATTCTGCATAGCTGTCCGTATACTGCATTGAAATCTCTACGATGGTGCCGTCCTTTTCACGCTCGAAGTAAATGGGTTTTTCATGGAGGATTGTCCGGTTCTTGTTCAGGTATTCAACAAAGGACACTATCCCACCTTCGTACTCAAAGACATCCTTTTGTCCATCGGGCGTTTTTGCATCGGTTATGCTGATCCTTATTCCCCTGTTCAGGAATGCAAGTTCCCTGAGGTGGATGGCAAGTGTCTCATATTTGAAATCAGTGGTCTCAAATATTCGTGCATCAGGTCTGAAGGTCGCTTTAGTTCCGGTTCCTTTTCCTTCCCCTAACACCGAAACATCGCCGGCAGGTATTCCGCGTTCATAGCGCTGGAAATACGTTTTGCCGTCACGCTTTACTTCCATTTCCATCCATTCGGACAGTGCATTGACAACAGACACACCAACACCGTGAAGACCGCCGGATACCTTGTAGGAGGACTTGTCAAACTTGCCTCCTGCGTGGAGTATCGTCATTACTACTTCAAGTGCGGATTTCCTGTACTTGGAGTGCATATCGACAGGTATCCCCCTTCCATTGTCCTGTATAGAAATACTTCCATCAGGATTGATAAATACGTCTATCGAGTCACAGTAGCCGGCAAGGGCTTCATCGATGCTGTTGTCAATAACTTCATACACCAGATGGTGAAGCCCTCTGCCATCGATACTTCCAATGTACATACTTGGGCGCTTGCGAACTGCTTCCAGTCCTTCCAGTACCTGAATACGTGTCGCATCATAAGCTTGCTTTTCACTCATATGTGTTTTTTCTCCCTAAAAATGATGAAAATGTTTTTCCTTAAACGTTCAAATAAAATATATAAAATATCCATTGGACAATCCAGCTAAAAATTAAGTTGAAGAAAGATTGATTTTACTTCGCGTGAGTCTATTTTTTCTAGCAATATTAACATCAATTAGTATGCATTCATGTATATTAAATGTTTAGATGTAATTCTTTCATCCCTGCCTGAAATCCTGTCTGATGAGGGGCATTTTATCACCCTATAAGAATGGCTCTGTAGAAATTCTCTACATCATTATAAACCACAGATGCACGCAGATAAACGCTGATGTGAATAACCGCCATCTGCGTGTATCTGTGTTTATCTGCGAATATGGTTCAAAATTCATTGATAGTTAGGATATTTGCAGAGTCGAAAGAATGGCAAGTTATAATACCAATACAGTAGATGTTGAAATATGGTAAAACTGACAGGAAAAGTGTGTGATAATCCGGTGCCTTACCTCATAATTGTTGGTGTCGTGGTCAGTGCATTTATTTTCAGGAGCCTGCTAAATTATGCAGATGAAGGTAACCTGATCATGGTCGTCTTGATGGCAGTGGCTGTGGCAGCCATAGCGCTTGTGATAACAAAAGCCATCCAGTACCAGCAAATTAAGGAACTGTGAAGGGTTTTGGGGATGGGGTAAGATGTCAGAACCCGATACATCGAAATTAAAGGAGCTGCAACAGATCCCCGGGGTTGGCAGGAAGATCTCTGAGGATATATGGGACCTTGGCTTCCATTCGGTTCTGGATCTGAAAGACCAGGACCCTGAAGAGCTTTACTTAAGGCTCTGTGCTCAAAGAGGCATGGATATCGATCGCTGTATGCTTTATGTTTTCCGTTGTGCCTTATATTATGCATCCAATACGGAATATGATCCCGAACTGCTGAAATGGTGGAACTGGAAAGAGGATGAATAATAATGTCTTTTTCGCGAGTTTGAATCTTATTTCTCGTATGATTTTATGGGGATATAGCTAAGGCTAAAAAATGCCACTCTTCTAAAAATATGATATACATAAGTTCGAATCTGACCCATTACATAGAAAGTCGTTGGTGTCGTCTGCATTGATA
>CAZQWP010000064.1:0-3999 GCA_964597005.1 uncultured Methanosarcinales archaeon
TCTGACAGTGCCAAATGTTTATGTATGGATTTGTAAATTTTAGTTCTTTGTGTATGATTCCAATAGGTTTTCTACAAAGCCCTATTTTCGAATTATAATAGTGTCTACATCATGAGGTTCAACATGGCATTGGGTACATACAGGAAAATCATCATGTATCTGCATTCTTTGATGCGCTAATCCATGGCAAGACTCGCATGTTGGAATATAACGATGTGTTGGATGACAATAAATGCATCCCAAAGTATCATGTTTTGTGTTGCTTTCTTTTAGGATAATATCAATTTCTTCATGGCAAATTGCACAATCTGCCCTTGGTCTATCAGAAGGAAGCTCTATATAAAGAGGATCATGTGCTGGATGGCAATCTATACAATCATCATTTGACATATATGAAAGATGTGGACTGTGGCAATCCATACATTCTGGAATCTGCCCATGAGTCTGATGGCAATATGAACATTGAAGAGAACTGTGTTTTGTATTACCTTCATTAAGTTCATCACTTGTTACTCCGTGGCAAGCAGCACAATTTGCATTATCAATATCTTCAGGGTAACTGACTTCTTGAGGCATATGTGGGGGGTGACATGACAAACAACTTTCATATGTCATTCCTGAGTAATGTGGAATATGACAATTCGTGCATACTTCAAATTCTCCATGGGTTTGATGACAATCAATGCATTTTAAATATGAATGCTTACCAGGATACTCTTCAAACTCTGTTATCTGAGATTGATGGCAGTCAGAACACGATTTATCCAGTATTTTATTTCCAATCAGATTCAATGGTGCGTGTTCATCATGACAATCTTTACAATCTTTAAGTTGTGGACCATGTATTAGTTCATGGCAATCTGTACACGTAGGTGTAATTCCATGCTGAACATGGCAGAAGGTACAACCCTTATCATGCTTTCCACCATTCAATGATATTGAAGTATATGCATTGATGTGGCATTCAGCACAACTTTCATCTGAAATCTTTGATTCCTGAAAATCAGGCATTGTAGGAATCTGGGTAGGTGTAGGTTCAGGAGTTGAAACGGGTTCATCTGTTTGCGTCAAACATCCAGACCCAACAATAATTGAAAGTAAAATGAAAATCCCAAACAATACCTTCTTCATTGAAACCATTTTATTACCTTTTGGCTAATTAATGAATTATTTTAACCTGCGTATAAATATAAACCCAATACTAATCAATAAACCGGCAATTATCATTATATAGAACAATGTTCCTCCGGTCCAATTTTCATCATCTTCTGGTGAAATGTCTGAAGTTTCGCCAAATTCCATATATTCTGAAGATTTGATAAATTCAATTGAATCTGGAGATACTACTGAAAATACAGCCTTATTCATGGTACCCCACATACCACGTTCCATCGAATGAACATATAATGTATGGTTACCGAACTCAAGTCCACTGGTATCTATGGTAAATTGAGCATCTTCCAGCTGTTCATCGAATGCACCATCTTTGGCCATGACCATGGTGCCACTTCCTGATGGGCCTTCAGTATCAACAAAGTATTCGATGGATTCAACTTTCATCTTCCACCCAGCCATAGCCGTGATGTCTACTTTCATTAAATCTGAAGGTATAACAAAATCAGGTGTCAGATTAATTCTTACAATATATGGTGTCAACGGCTCAAACACATTGATTACATGCAATCCTGGATAATCAGCTGCATGACATCTATTACAATCTCCAACCTGACCATGACTTTCCTCACTAAGATCAACTGCATCAAAGGTTGGTTCCTCAAGTGTTACATGACAATCTTCACATTGTCTTGGGTACAAATAATCCACTGGATGCCGATCCGGATCCTCACCTGTTCCATGGCACGCCCAACATGCTTTATTGATATCAACACCTGAATCAGGCTTAATTGCAGCATTTGCATTGAGTCCACTATGACCACCCAGTTGAGAAACTATTGCATTAACTTCCGCAATTCCAAAATCTTTACTTGTATCATGACAATAAACACAATCAGAAGATCCATCAATACCTTCATTCAAAGTTGGAACATGGAAATTGTCAGGTATACCACCAACATAAAAAGTATCATTTACATGAAGAAAAGTGGTATTATATCCACCAATTGTTTCATTATCCTCTATTTCAACTATTTTATCTGAAAACACCTTGATATCAGTAAGAATTGCAATGTCGATATCATGTCCTTGGAATAAACTATCCACCTTAGCAGTAAAGAGAACGAAATCATAAATATCAACATTATTATAGGATAGATCTTCATCATATTCTAGGTAATCACCTACCCTATATACGTCCTCTTCCAGAACAACACCATCTTTGTTGGTCAAGATTAAATGCACTTTTCTCCCATCAAGATCTATATCTTTTGCTGTAAGAGTATATTCTCCACCTACATCCAAAGTTTGATTGTAACCTTCAGTTAGAACAATATTTCTAGTTGAGAAACTCGCTTTATCTTGCGTGTCATCATCAGAAAAATCCAACAATTTTTCTAAATAGTATATGTATTTCTTGTCGTCATCCACATCCTCGGCAACTACAAGATATTTGCTTCTGTCTATTGTATAATCATCCATGTGACAAGCCCAACATGTTGGATCACTATTTTCAGGATGTATGCGTTTCCAGGGTTTTGCATCGACTTTAACTAACCCTATTTCTTCTCCAATGAATACTGCGGTGAAATTTAATTCAAGTATAACTTCGGTATATTCACTGCCATCGTCTATGATATCGGCTTCATAAGTATAATTTTCATCTGTATTCACAACAATATCTTCTAATAGTGTGTCACCTTCATATAATTTTAAACGTGCGGTGTCACCATTATCAGCAACATCAACAAACTCAAGTATGTATCTATTACCCAGATTCAAAATATCTCCAACAAAAAGAGTTTCATTGATGTCTTTATCTGAAAAGACAGATACGTTATCTGTTGGATCAGGTGCATCTCCCCATTTTTCAGCATTATCTTCGTCTAGATGACAATAAACACAACTTGTAGTATTTATCAATTCATCCACGGAACCATAATGCGAAACTAAGGAAGTATCATTAGGGATTAATGAATCTTCATGGAACACAACACTGTTTAAATGACATACCTCACAATCTGCTGAAGTTGTAAGATTTTGGTCAATCTCATCCACATACTTGAAGTGTTCATAGACCATCGGCTCATTAAATAGAGATTGGTTGACATTATGGCATTCTTTATCACTACACTTTTTGGGGTTATTATAATTTACTGGATGTCCTTCTGGTTGAGCTTCTTCGGATCCATTTCCATCACCATGACAGGCCCAACAACGTTCATTGTTTGAATCCAATAAAGTTGCTGCCCCACTATTAAGACCATAATGAATAGCATCAGTTATATTCATAGCCTTTATATCAAGAGTATAGTTTTCACCTGCACCACCGTTTAGATCATGACATTCACTACAATTCTTTCCACCACCTGGAGCCATGCTTATAGTATGGAAATTAAAAAGTGAAGAAATTTCACCATTATCAAATCCATCTTTTGACACATGACAGGGATAACATTCACTATTATTAGTTCCGGTAATGTCTAAACTACTGTGGTTGTATCTTATCGGCCCCGGATTCATCGGGTTGATCGGATAGCCCCAAGATTCATTATTGGAATTTAAAATATGACACCAAACACAATCAGTTGTATCATTTGTCGGGGTCATTAAATAAGTGGTAGTGAGATAGTGAGATACATAATTCTTTGGTTCATCATATTTTATATTTTGTGTAGGTATTGAAATCGATAGTGAATTGTTATGACATGATGTGCAATTAGCAGTAGTTGTTTGAACTTCGATACCCAGTGGTTGATGTTCAGGTATCTGGATTGGAGGTGTCCTGTTAAGATAAGCACCATTTAAAGGTGTTTCATTAAAGTGACAAGCTTCACATGCCGGTAATTCTTCAGCAGGTCTGGAGTGAGCAGGGTTCTCATAATC
>CAZQWP010000064.1:4099-8039 GCA_964597005.1 uncultured Methanosarcinales archaeon
TGGATCAACGTGACATAATTCACAGTTTGTGAAATTGGAATTTTCATGTGCAGTCAATTCATCAAATGTCTTGTTAAGATAAGCGTCATTTAAAGGTGTTTCATTATTATGACAACCTTCACATGCCGGTAATTCTTCAGCAGGTCTGGAGTGAGCAGGGTTCTCATAATCTACATGGCAACCCCAACAGACTCTGGAAAGCTGTGAATAATTGTCGGCGTTGAAATCACCAGTAACATTTCGATGTGAACTGCTGATAAACTCAGATTTGTTCAATATTGGACCACTCCAATCACTATTGTTTCCGCCCTCTAGGTGACAATCTGTACAATTAGATAGACCTTCAGCAAGATTGAGGTAATGTGGATCAACGTGACATAATTCACAGTTTGTGAAATTGGAATTTTCATGTGCAGTCAATTCATCAAATGTCTTGTTAAGATAAGCGTCATTTAAAGGTGTTTCATTATTATGACAACCTTCACATGCCGGTAATTCTTCAGCAGGTCTGGAGTGAGTAGGGTTCTCATAATCTACATGGCAACCCCAACAGACTTTAGAAAGCTGTGAATAATCGTCAACATTGAAATCACCAGTAACATTTCGATGTAAACTGCTGATAAATCCAGATTTGATTAATATTGGACCACTCCAGTCGCTATTGCTTCCGCCCTCTAGGTGACAATCTGTACAATTATATAGGTCTTCAGCAAGACTGATGTAGTGTGGATCAACGTGACATAATTCACAGTTTGTGAAATTGGAATTTTCATGTGCAGTCGATTCACCAAATATAGAAGTAACCAATCCATGGCATTCTCCTTCACTACAATTTTTAGGAGTGCTGTAATTTATGGGATGACCTTCTGGTTGAGCTTCTTCGGATCCATTTCCATCTCCATGACAGGCCCAACAGCGTTCATTGTTTGAATCCAATAAAGTTGATGCACCACTATTAAGACCATAATGAGCAGCATCAATAAAATTCATGGCCTGTATATCAATAGAAGCATTTGGACCAGCAGTACCACCTAGATCATGACATTCAGTACAATTCTTTCCACCACCAGGAGCCATGCTTATATTATGGAAATTAAAGAGTGGAGATAGTCCATCGATAGCATCATAACTTTCACTTAATACATGGCAGGGGTAACAGGCATCATTATCAGATGAAGATATTCCTAAGCCACTATGATTGAATCTAGTCGGATCGGATGGATTCATCGGGTTAATCGGGTAGCCCCAAGAAGCATTATTGGAATTTAGAATATGACACCAGACACAATCAGTTGTATCATTTGTCGGGGTCATTAAATAAGTGGTAGTGAGATAGTGAGATACATAATTCTTTGGTTCATCATATTTTATATTTTGTGTAGGTATTGGAATCGATAACGAATTGTTGTGACACAATGTACAGCCAGCAGCTGTTTGAATTTCAATACCCATTGGTTGATGTTCAGGTATCTGGATCGGAGGCGTCCTGTTAAGATAAGCACCATTTAAAGGTGTTTCATTATAGTGACAAGCTTCACATTCGGGTAGTTCTTCAGCGGGTCTGGAGTGATCTGGATTTTCATAATCTACATGGCAACCCCAACAAACTTTGGAAAGCTGTGAATAATTGTCGGAGCTGAAATCACCAGTAACATTTCGATGTGAGCTACTGATAAATCCAGATTTGCTTAATATTGGAAAACTTGAATCAAACCCACCAGTGAGATTACCACCTTCTAAATGACAGTCTGTACAATTGGGCCCACCACCGGGACCAATGTTGTGAGGGTTACCGTGACAATTCTCACAATCGGATCCACCTGAGTGTTCCCTCGGCGTTTTGTTAAGAACAGTGATGTGACATATAGCACAACTATCATTCATGTCTGATGTTTGATTTGGCAACATCTGATCTCTAATTGTTGTATGTATTTTGGAATTGGTATTGTATGTACCAACTGGGAAGACTGAGCCATCATAATAAAGTGTTGCATTATTATGACAATGGGTACAATTAGCAAAAGGAATTCCAGCCTCGATCTCGCTTTCATTAAGAGGGGGATGAATCTTATATTCGTTGCTTTCATGACAATCGTTACATTCAGGAATATTGATATTGTGATAATCAACATCTATTGTTGAACCATACCACTCATACCATTTGTCAGAATTTTGACTAAATTGGTGACATCCCGCACAAGTCACATTGGTATATGAATGATTTGTGAAAAACTCTGCATTCTTGTGGCATGATTGACAGTTTCTATTTTCCATTGTCCATTGTTCATCTTGAATTTTATGGAATGAGTAATGACAGAATGAACAATTTACAATTTCATCAAGATTGGAACCACCTGGATGTATTGCTGGATTTCTTATAGTATTATCGTCCCTAAACCATCCTGGAGTCATGGTTCCATCAAGATATGAAATTGTATGACAATCTGAATCTGAGCAGTCTGGATAACGGTTATCGATTTCACCATCTGCATCATCATTAATATGTCCGTGACAAGACGAATTAACACAAGATGTAGACGGGTCGGGTCCATCATATACAGTTCCAGGCACTACATTTGTATGCTGTCCAAGAAGATAATCCGTATGACAGTCAGTACACTCAGTACTACTAAAATGACAATTTTCACACAATTCTAGAGGGAAATATTTCGTAGTCTCATGATTAGGTGTCCCTCTTAAAGAAATAGGAGTATGGGTAAGTTCTGAATCGTAGAGATTATTATAAGTAACCGAACCGTCTGTAAGACTACCTAATACATCTTTCCATCCAGCGTGAAATTCGTTTGGTACATGACAATCATCACAGCCCCATCTGTTTACATTCAAAATAAACGAACTTTCACCTATGACACTATCATATGTTGCCATCACCGATATCGTGGCATCTCCTGCACCTATATTTTGTTCATTTACAACAAAAATATCTTGATAAAATCCAGATCTTGCTGTTTCTGTTGCAGTACCTGTGATCTGGATCCCACTTGAGTTAGCAACAGAATATGTAACATCTGCACCTGATACAAGATGTCCATTCTGATCTAGTAACATTACATCAAGAGTTACATCTCTTCCATGACCATTTGGATAGGATCCCGAGTAATTATTTGTATCATTATGTATCCACTCATATGGATCAAGTAAATAAACTGCTTTATCTGTAGAAGGATATGGAGTAATGTTTTTTACTTCTGGAAGTGGGGGAGCACCAGAGCCAATTACAGCACTTGAAAAAAAACAAGCTAATAAACATAAAACTAACAAAATCGTTACAAAAATTTTTTTAGTTTTGTGAGGTAAAACGTGCATGTGTGTGTAGAATTTGGATTTATTCATAATTAATACATTCTATGAATAACTTCAATTTATAGATTTTCATTCGAGTCCACCAATATTCCCTATACTGGCAAATATGAACTTGGATGGTATTCAAAGTGCAATAGAAGCTAGGTATCATAAAACCAAAAGAGTGAGAGTCGACAAAAGTAGAGATCACTTCATTGTCACTGTAGATTCAGAAAAAGTAGCTAAAGACATTGCTGAATTGATAAAACCGCAATATCCTCAGCATAAAGTCGCTCAACGAGAATATTTGTGATATATGCATGATACATTTCAGCTTCTTCATTATATGTTGCGACATGCTGGAAACGTTTAGCATCTCCCTTTTGCTTTCCATTATATTTCCTGCGTTTGAACTCGACTTCTACTTCCATATCAACAACTCATACGTGATCGGTTAAGTGATAAAACGTGATAAATCACCCGTTTTTTTGTGAATTATTGACTAAAATTATAATTTCATATTCAGGGCTATAACAAGTGATTTTTAATATTTAGCATGGAAGTCCTCTCAGGTACTTTCATATGTTGTGTTGGGATATTACGCCTCTCATCCCCTATCTTACGAAAGGGGACTTCT
>CAZQWP010000065.1:0-6318 GCA_964597005.1 uncultured Methanosarcinales archaeon
TACAACTTGTAGTTACTTGTAAGAATCTCCATGCGTAAGCGTGGAGTAGTTCAAGTATGTGGTAAGGGTTGTGAAAGTATTCACCCACCAAACCACCATCCCTCCAATGTCGCACTGTCTGCATTTGTCGCTCACCGGTGCCCGCTTCAATTCGCAATACCTTAACATTCCTTATAAACAAATTTCTGAATAAATAATAACATTGCAACTATTAAATTTTTGTTATTAGAAATATGAACACATCAATTCTCATATTATCGAATAATATGGGAATCACAATACCCATATTATTAAATAATATGGTAATCTTAATGTCCATATAAGTGGATAATATGGTAAACATTGCAAAATACAACCTGCACTGGAGAGAGGGTTTCACATACGGTTACGGGATAAAAAGAGACCTGTTCGGTGAACTTATCAGGTATCTGGATGCAAGACCGGTCATAGGCATCATCGGTCTCAGGAGGACCGGCAAGACCGTCCTCTTAAAACAGGTCATGGACCATCTGATAAATGAAGGGACGCTACGGGACAGGATACTCTATTTTTCCTTTGATGAAGAAGTGGTATCCATCGATGAGGTTATGCTCGAATTCCAGTCAAGGATCGGCAGGGATATTTCCGGTGCCGGCAATGTTTACGTGTTCCTTGATGAGATACAGAAACTGGAAGGCTGGCAGAATCAGGTGAAATACTACTACGACACCTATCCGGAGATAAAATTCTTTGTCTCAGGATCATCCTCGATCTTTCTGAAGAAAAAGGCAGAAGAATCCCTTGCAGGCAGGATATTCCTCTATCATCTGCCAGTACTCGGTTTCAGTGAATTCCTGAAGCTAAAAGGCGAAGATGACCTGATCAAAAGACCTGAAATGTTCAGGGAAGCCCTAGTAGAACAGATGCATCTCTACATCAAAAGACAGCTTCCCGAACTCGTCACATCCGAGGAATCCTTCATCGATATGTATCTGGAATCCATACTCAGTAAAATGATCTACGAAGACCTGCCAATGGTCTTTCCCATAGAATACCCGGAAGTCCTCGGACAGATACTCAAAATAGTGGCAGATAGTCCCGGTATCATCACCGATTATGCAGCACTGGCAAACGATCTTAACATCAGCAGGAAAACGATAACAAAGTACATCTCCTATCTGGAAAGGGGTTTTCTTATACAGAAATGCTATAACTTCTCAAAGAACCGCCTGACAACCGAGAAGAAAATGAAACGTCTGTATCTTTCGAACTCCACACTGCTGTTCCACCTAAGGGAATACCCGGATTTTGGCAGGATTGCCGAAAACGTTGTAATAAACTCCGCAGAGGCACGGTTTTTCTGGAGAAAAGGCACATCTGAAGTGGATTGCATCCAGTTCAAAGATAACCTGATCGTACCCGTGGAATCAAAATACAGGAACAATATCCAGAAAAAAGACATTAAAGGGTTAATAAAGTTCCTTGAAAAATTCTCTGTTGACACTGGTTATGTTGTAACAAAAGACATAGAAGCAGAAGAAAGAATGGATGATAAGCGGATAATCTTTATTCCACTATGGAAATGGCTTCTCCGCGGGACCGGGTAACATAAAATGTTTGTTTTCTCTAACATCCTGTGGGTGTCATAGCCATACTATTGGATTCTTCGCGTCTTTTGCGGTGCCATATTTATCCTCACCAGCTTATATCTTGAAGATATACCCACTCAATGTTGAGGATATCCAGATTTTTTAAAACAAGGACTCTGTAGAAATCTTGATTATCAATGAATTTTGAACCATAGCCGTAGATAAACACAGATGCACGCAGATGGTGGTTATTCACATCAGCGTTTATCTGCGTGCATCTGTGGTTTATAATAATGTAGGGGATTTCTACAGAGCTAAAACAAGGACAAACACTTCACCAATTCCGACATCTCCTCACACAAACTCAACATAGCCGAACCCCATGGCATTCTTCTCTCCCAGTCCCGCATCATATGCAAACTCCAGAAGTTCGGGATTCGCCTCAAGGGACATCGTCATCATGCTGCACCTGCGGAAACTGTTACCCACCGATATCCTTTTGGGTTTGACATCCGTAACATCCAGCACCTCAAAATGCTCGTTCTCGATCCCGTGACCCTGGAACTCGGGATACCTACTGGCAAGATTTGAGTGGAGATTCTCATAGAATTTTGGCTCGTTCGGGTACAGGTCCGGCACAACCAGCCGCCCCTCTCGTTTTCTCATCGTTTTCACATACACAGGTGAGAGTGTCCTGAAGGTGCATGAATCCGAAAACCTGCGCTGCGGGAGTATTTCCATAGGCTCCACCACGAAATCCGCCTTCCTATCCTTCCCAAGGAAGAACTCAGGTCTAAGGAGAAGCCCCTCAGCAAAAATCCGTATGAACTCCGTGTCAGGTGATGATAGGAAAAAATGGGCGCCTGTGAAATTCAGTCCCTCTTTAGCTTTACTCCTGTCTTCCAGGACAAGGTTGGAGAACGTGTAAAACTTGAAACCCTAGTAACTGTGAATATCATTTGCAAGAGTTATGTTGGCCGTGGCAAGGCGCGCGTAGAGCATGGATGCCAGAGCATACTGGTAATCATAGTGAATAGGATTTTGTGACATCTTCCGGACATTGATCCTGCACCTTATAACAGGTCCAACAACCCAATATAATTCATAATTTGTGAAAAATTAAGTGGAGACGACCTTAAATACCCTGTCGTTCTTCCTGACCTTGTCGTCCACACCAAGCCCAACTTCCTGTCCTTTTTCAGCTTTCAAAATGGATTCGCCTTCTCTCATCAACGAGCCCACTTCCTGTTCAATATATGTAATATTGCCTTCGATAATGATGCTGTCCCCCACGGCAAGTTCCTGTTCCAACAACCTAACATCTGCAGCACCTTGTTTCTGGAAATAGTTAAGGACCACACCCACTGCCTCTCTCTGCACAGGCGATGCGTTCATATCTGATTCATAACCTAATCCTTCAGGACCGGGCACCCCGAAATAGAAGCCTGTGGAAAATCCGCGGTTAAATTCCAGTTCCATTCTTTCTTTCCATTCCCGTGCCCTTTCAGTTGTATATGACCCCTGCTGGTAGGCATCCAGAGCTTCGCGGTAACACCGGGACACTGCTGCCGTATAGCCCGGATTACGCAGTCGTCCTTCCACTTTAAAGGCATCAACACCGGCTTCGAGCAGTTCCGGGATATGTTCAATCATGCACAGGTCTTTAGCACTGAGCAGGTATTTTCCTCCCAGTTCTACCTGCTCCCCATTTTCCCCGTGGAGGGTCCACTGCCAACGGCATGGTTGTGTGCAGTCCCCGCAGTTGCCGGACCTTCCCCGCAGGTAGGCTGAAAGGTAACATCGACCCGATATTGACTGGCACATGGCACCGTGTACGAACACCTCAAGTTCCATATCTGTATTCTCCCTGATGTCTCTGATCTGCTGCATGCTTAGTTCCCTTGACAGCACCACCCGGCTGGCATCCAGTGAACCATAGAACTCTGCAGACTCAGGGTTGGAAACATTGGCTTGGGTGGATATATGCACTCTAAGACCTGCATCCACAGCCCTTGTGATCACAGCAGGGTCCCATGCAATAACGGCGTCCACACCTGCATTGGATGCACCCTCAATAACATCTCCAAGAGTAGCAAGGTCATCCGGGTAGACCACTGTATTAACAGCCATATAGGACTTCAGTCCGCAATCTCTGACCTGTCTCACAAAAGCGTCAAGGTTCTTTAAGGTGATATACTGTGCCCTTGCCCTGAGACTGAACCGGTCAAGTGAAAAATAGACTGCATCTGCATGATCCCTGCATACGGAAAGTGCAGCAAGGTTCCGCACTCCCACCGCCAGTTCAGGTATCTTATAATATGTTTGCGTTTTTTCCATAAGGTAGCATCTAAATGATCGTTTAAATCAGTTATTGGTAAATTACGTGCACGGTGATTACACAAACAATATATGATTTTGATCACATAATCTCATTAACGGTTATCAGATATGATATTACGTAAAACAGTAAGGGATATGAAACAATGAGAATACTGGCAATTTCTGACGCCCATGGGGACTGTTCCGGCATTGCTTCCATCCTGAAGAAGGCAGGGGACATTGACATGGTATTGATCGCAGGTGACCTCACGGACTTCGGTCCGGATGAAAAGGCAGAAGAACTGGTCAATATGTTTGACAAACCGGTCATGGCAATTCCCGGTAACTGCGATATGAGAACTATTCTTGGGACACTGGACAGTTCAAAAGCCACCAATCTTCACAACGCTTCAAAAAGTATCGGGGACATCACGTTCATAGGTCTTGGCGGCTCAAATCCAACCCCGTTCAATACGGAATTTGAAATTGAGGAAGATGAGATCGAAAGTAATCTGGAGTGTCTGGTCAAAGAGGTCGAAGGTTCCGGTAACATCATCGTACTGCTTACCCATGCACCACCCTTTGCAACAGTGGACGAAATACCGATCGGGCATGTTGGAAGTACAGCTATCGGGAAGTTCCTTGGCAGAGTGGACCTGATCGTCTGCGGGCATATCCATGAGGCAAGAGGCGTTATGAAATGCGGTAGAACCGTGGTTGTGAACACTGGTATGGCATGCGAGGGTCATGGTGCATTGATCACTATCGATAAGAACGGTGAAGCTTCTAGGATAGATGTAGAACTTATAGGAGCCTGAGACAGTCATTGCCTGATCAGGTGGGGGACAAACACCACGAACGGACTATACGAATTCATGCCGGACCAGATATTATCTGGTTTCCTTCAGAAATTAGCCCTATCCCTGATGATTGGGATCTTGGTGGGTATTGAGCGCGAGCATCGAAGGAAAGTAGAGGGAATATTTGCGGGTGTCAGGACATTTGCCCTGGCATGCATCACCGGCATGTTCGCAGCGTACATAGCGGGATTGCTAGGGTCAGGGATCCTTCTGATAACTACGTTCTTTTTTGCACTTATATGTGTCATTCTTACATATATAAAAAACATCGTTTACAGGCAACCCGGACTGACGAGCCCTATCGCTCTTTTTTGTACATTTCTTCTGGGGATACTGGTTGCGGAGGATTACTATCTTTTCGCGATTATGGGTGCTGTTGTCCTGACATTTCTGCTGATTGAAGAAAAACCACTTCATACTTTTGCTGAACACCTCTCAGACGAAGAAATACTGAATTCAGTACAGTTTTTGATAGTAGTATTCATATTATACCCGATCTTACCGGATGAACCGGTTTTTGGCGTGATGAACCTGAAATCTGCAATTCTGATCGTGGTGATTGTAGCGTTCATTAGTTTCGTAAGTTATTTATTATTACGAAAATTCGGGAGCAGAAGCGGGATTTCTTATTCGGGTTTGTTTGGAGGCTTTGTAAACAGTGAGGCAACAACATCTGCACTATCTTCAATGTCAAAAAAAAGACCGGTATTGGTTAACGCTGCCTACATCGGGATATTATTGTCCAATACCTCTATGCTTATCAGGAATCTGATAATAGCAATGGTCGTGGATCCCAGCGGCAGGATTGCATTATTGATGTTACCTCCGCAGCTTATGATCATAATTGTTTCCTCGTTGATCGTACTAACCAGAGGAAAAGCATTTGGTGCAATGAACGAAACCCTTGAGATCAAATCTCCTTTTTCACTGGGTCCGGCATTTAAATTTGGTGCAGGTTTTACGGTCCTGCTGGTCATAGCAAAAACAGCAAACGATATTTTAGGTTCGACCGCTGTATATGCAACGGCACTTGGGGGAATAGTTAGCAGTGCAGCAGTCACCGTGTCGATGGCGGCACTTGCAGTTGATGGCAGTGTATCTTTTACAACAGCAGCAGAGACGGCTGTGATGGCAAGTATCATAAGTACACTGAATAAGGTGATCCTGATAAAGATCTCAGGGTCTAAAGAACTCTTTTCCCTTTCAAGAAACACATTTGCCCTGCTTGCTCTTATCGGAGCTATTGCAATTGTTGGGTGGGGTTATTATCTTCATTCAGGTTTATTTTGATACATCTTGTGATTATGTTTGATAGAGTGGTTTTGGGGGGTCATCAAGTAGTGAATTCAACAACGAACGATAACGTTATTAAATATTAAAGACATTTGTATATGTGGTGGATATATGAGGATGAAGATTATTATTCTGTTTTTAATACTGGCATCAATTTTGTTTGCGGGATGTGTGGGAGACGAAGAATCGGCTGTTCCGGAAGCTACACCTACAGAGACAGCGACTGAGGAAGCAACTGAAACACCTACGGAAGTGGAAACACCTACGGAAGTGGAAAC
>CAZQWP010000065.1:6418-7998 GCA_964597005.1 uncultured Methanosarcinales archaeon
GAAACACCTACGGAAGTGGAAACACCTACGGAAGTGGAAACTCCCATTGAAATGGCAACTGAAACTGAAGAAGCAACTCCAGCACCTGAAGCAAAAATATGGACTATCCGATTTCAGTCTTTTCTGTCAATTCCCTCAGAGTTAACGATTAATAAAGGCGATACTGTTCAATGGATGAATTTCCAGACTGACCCGAGAAGACAGTTCACACTTGTCAGCAAAGATGGATTATGGGAAGACAAAAACATTGGCTACAGGCTGTTTTTTTTGTACACTTTCAATGAGACGGGCACATACAATTACACGGTTCTTGGTAATGATCCAAGAATGAGCGGATCCGTTATCGTAAAATAATATCAAATCGATTGGATCATAGATGAACACCAGAACCATAACAGAAGGCACGACACTGGTTATGGTTCCAGTTCCACCAGAGGGTGTTTCATTTCCGCCCTCTTGTGCACCTGTTTTTTACAACCCTGAAATGGAACTTAACCGCGACATCAACGTTGCGGCAACATCTGCTTTTGTGAATCGGCTTATCAGCCAGTACAGCATCATGCCATCGGATGTGACCTATGTGGATGTTCTATCTGCTTCAGGGATTCGGGGGCTTCGGATCGCACATGAGGTTGGTGTCAGTGCAGTGCTCAATGATTGGAGCAGGGAAGCATACGAATTGATAGTGCAGAACATAGAAATGAACAACCTTTCAGAAACCGCAACTGCGTCCTGCAAGGATGGGAATGTTCTGCTCCATGGGAAAAGGTTCCATATCGTTGACATGGATCCTTTTGGGTCTCCTGCACCGTTTTTGGATGCTGCAGCACGCTCGAGCATTCACCTTCTTGAAATCACGGCAACGGACACGGCGCCTCTTTGTGGCGCACACCTGAATTCTGGCATCAGGAAATATGCTGCTGTGCCATTGAACAATGAATATCACAGTGAGATGGGAGTGCGTGTACTTCTTGGAAAGGCTGCACATGATCTTGCAAAACACGATAAGTCTATGATCCCGCTTCTGTCCCATGCAACACGCCACTACGTCCGCGTGTACTTGCACATTGGACATGGTGCAAAACTGGCTGATAAGACCCTCAGGAACATGGGATTTATTTCCCATTGCCCGGTTTGCAGCTTCAGGAAACCGGTCTATGGAATGGCTGTACACATCGATAAGGAATGCCCGCTCTGCGGCAGTACAACTAAGATCGCAGGACCGCTATGGCTGGGGCGGTTGCATGAGGTTGAATTCTGCGAAGAGGTCCTGCTCGAACTGGAAAAACGCCCTCTGAACACAAAAGAAAAGGCAAAAAAAATAGTTACCCTTTGCAAAGACGAACTCGACATACCGACATTCTATGACCAGCACGTGATCTGCAGGAGCCTGGGAATCTCGGCATCCACAATGGACCAGTTGATGGATGCACTTAAAGAGGCAGGTTTCAGAGCGTCACGAACGCATTTTAGCGGAACGTCCTTTAAAACCGATGCCGGAATTGTTGAGATAAAAGAAGTAATGAGATCGATTCCATGAACATGTTCTGAGATGATTCTTGAACGTATCATTAACCTGC
>CAZQWP010000066.1:0-7970 GCA_964597005.1 uncultured Methanosarcinales archaeon
AAATATATATTCAATAGTGGAAACCGTATTTTATCGATTCATTTTTAAAAATAATAACTACAATAAACGTAAAAGCAATCAACCATTTTACAGAAAACTTGAATGAGTGAAAAACGATGTTATACTAAAAAATAAAGGCACAGGTAAATCACGCGTTTGCCTTTGATTTACCTGTGAATTTTACAAATATATTTGCTACCGATTCGCCAAATTTACTACACAGTAACCAAATAATACATCACATAAATTGACGTGAATATCAGTGCCATTAACAGCGAATCTCCAACCGGGTTTCTTTTTACAGGACTCTTTGGATACAATTTCCTTTCGTTTTCTAAATACAGTATAGACTCCTGTTTGGTCTTATCTCCTATCCTACCAAGAAGGTTCAGGGCCAATCTGTCTCTAAATAGCATAAACGCAAGCACCGGGTTTTTGCCAAACCATATCAAAAATGCTTTAATAGCAAGACAGACATCCACCGTCCACTGAGAACCTTTGGCCAATGGACCCATAATAAACCACATAAAAACCTTGCTCAATTTTCGATAGGTCCAGTCAATATCCAAGGTAATGGTCGGCTCTACCTGCAGTTTCTTCAGCAATAGGAAGAAGCCAAGGGCCGTAAACATCAACAGCTGGAGTTCACCAACCACATGGGGAATAGTAAAAGGATGATAATCTACAGGATACGGGAGCAGATCATACAGCACCGTTGGATAAACACCTATGAAGATACATAAAAATGCTGCCATCCCCATACCCAGCAGCATGTTGAGTGGTGGTTCCTTTGCCTCGATACCGCGGTCCTTGCCAAAGAAAGCAAAATATGGCAACTTGATCCCTACGGATAGGAACGTACCTACAGATGCCAGCATCAGTAGTAGAAATATGATGTGATTATGTGACTGCTCCGCTGATGCAATAACCATTGTCTTACTGACAAAACCACTGAACAGCGGCATACCCGATATGGCAAATCCGGCAATCATGTACAATATCAAAGTAATTGGCATAGACTTATATAGCCCTCCAAGATCGGTGAGCTTTCGCCTACCTGTGCAGTATATTATCGCACCTGTGGACATGAACAGCAGACCTTTATAGATAATATGGGCAAAGGCATGTGCTGCAGAACCATTGATAGCCATAGCTGTTCCGATTCCTACACCGCATACCATGTAGCCTACCTGACTGATAATGTGATAACCTAAAATTCTGCGGATATCATTTTCCAGAACCGCATAACAGACACCAAATAGAGCCATAATGGCACCGAGCCACATCAGAACTTCGGTACCCGTATATGCCCTCAACAGCACATAAACAGCCGTTTTGGTGGTGAATGCTGACATGAAAACTGCCCCAGTAATTGTGGCTTCAGGATACGCATCTGCCAGCCATGCATGCAGGGGTGGAACTGCCGCATTCAGTATAAAGCCAATGAGTATGAGATATGAATCAATGCCATCAAGAGCGATATGCCCGAACTCCAGTGAACCGGTCTCCATAATTCTCAACACAATTCCTGCAAGTAAGAACAGACCACCTACGGTGTGAACCAGCAAGTACCTGAATCCGGCATCCAGTGATGATTTCTCCTTGTTATACCAGATTAAAAACACAGAAGAATATGCCATTATTTCCCAGAATATGAACAGGGATATAAGATCTCCTGCAAATACAACACCGAGAGCGCTACCCACATACAGAAAAGCCGCAATATGCTGCCCCTGTTCTTTGATATGTAAGGCATAGAGCATGCTCATAAAGCACGCACTAACGAAAACATATGCAAAGACCATACTCAGTTTGTCTACCTGACCAAATATCACTTCATATTCAAGATAATGATATACCCAGCCCGTCCCGTCTTGCATAGCTAACAGATTTATCAGTCCGATCACCGGGATCAGTAAGATATACAACTTCTGAGCCTTGCCTCTGAAAATTGGAACAAGCAGTGCCCCGAGTATAAATATGAGAGCAGGCGGAACCCAATCAATCATAGTAATCCTCCTCCTTCATCAGCCAGTGATGACCCAGGAACTTGACCACAAATACCATCACAACACATCCGGCAAATCCATAGATGGCATGAAACATCGGGAATTCGGCAATATGAGCAAGGGATAGTTCCACATGTATTCCCATCAAAACAACTTCCAACAGGACCAATACGATTAGACTTGCATAGAACATTTTTGTCAGCATAGCCAGATTTTTTGGTTCATCCAGAAATCCCATGTTAAAATCCTCCTCCTGTTACATTTTGAACCGCCACATTAACCAGTTGCAGGAATAAATTCGGTGCATTAGGCCATATTCCCAGTATCAATGATCCGATTGCAGTAAGTGTAAGTGGAACCAGCATACACGGGTGTGCTTCCCCGAATGTCAGTTCTTTTTCCGGTTTTTTGAAGAAGGCAACATATATCACAGGGGCGAAGTATGCTACGTTCAACAGTGCACTTGCCAACAACACAACCATGATCGGAAACTGGTTAATCTCCACAGAACCCAGTAGCAGGTACCACTTACTGATAAATCCGGCAAATGGTGGAAAGCCAGCCATACCAAGTGCACCGACCGTAAATGCTAGCATGGTTATTGGCATCTTCCTTCCGATCCCATTCATTTCACTGATGTTATTCATCTTTGCAGTTACAATAATAGCACCGGCACACATGAACAACGTTATCTTCATAAAAGCATGGTACGGTATATGTATCATCCCACCTGTGATACCAGCAGGCGTAAGCATGCAAACACCCAGTACTATATAGGAAAGCTGGCTGACCGTTGAATAAGCAAGTCTCATTTTCAGGTTATCCTGGGTCATGGCATATGCGGATGCCACAATAATAGTAAAACAAGCAACATATGCCATTGCCAGACCGATTCCCGTAACCTCCAGAAGATCCACTCCAAATACGTAGAGTACGACTCTTGTGACCGTAAATACACCTGCTTTTACAACAGCCACAGCATGCAGCAGGGCAGATACTGGCGTGGGTGCCACCATTGCAGAGGGCAACCATGAATGCAGGGGCATAACTGCAGCTTTTGCAGAGCCGATCATAAACGTTACAAACAGTATCTTAAGCATTAGATCCGGTATACCATGTCCTGCAAGGAACCCATTGAATGCAAAATCGGTGGTGCCGGTATAATAATAGACTGCGATGGTAGAGAACAATAAAAACACACCTGCTGTCATGAGATACAACAGATACTTCCGTGCGCCGCTCTGTGATTCAGGAGTTTCATTATGAGCTACTAGGGGATATGTGGATACTGTGATAAGCTCGTAGAAAATGAACAGTGTAAACAGATTGGCTGAGAATGCGAGACCGATTGCTCCTACAATAGCAATGGCAAAACAGAAAAAGTACCTGGTCTGCGCATGTTCATTTAAGGAGCGCATGTATCCTACGGAATAGAAGGTAGTAAATATCCACAGGAAGGAAGATGTCAGTCCAAACAGTTCACCGAATGCGTCCACTTTAAACTGGATGGGAAGGTCCGGAAGCATTTCCACAACCGTATATTGTATCACCTTTCCTGTAAGGATATCCGGCAGCATGGAAAGGACGACAAGGAACAATACCACACCACATAAAACAGACCATGCTTCTCTGATATTGGGCTGTTTGGAGAAGATTATTATCATGACTGCTGCAAGTAGAGGCAGCAGGACCGCGATCAATGGTTGTATCGTAAATAAAGTTTCCATTTTTTTTCACTCCTACACCGGTAATAAGGCCTGAACCATTGGTGCCATTATTTCCCTCAACGGGTATACTGCCAGTAACCCTAACACAAAGGTAAGTATTGCAAGTACCAGCGTCGGAACCAGCATACTGAAGGGAACTTCATCCACCTTGACACTTTCATCATGATGATGACCTTCACCAAAAGAGAAATACATGATCTCAAACAGTCTCCAGAAATACACAACATTCAACAGGCTGCTCAGCATAATTACCCCTACAAAAAACCATTTACCGGCCATCACTGCACCGAGGGCAAGATACCACTTGCTAACAAATCCAACGGTCGGGGGAACTCCTATCATAGAAAGTGCTGCTAGAACGAATGCAAAAGATGTATACGGCATCGTCTTCCCGATGCCTTTAAAATCATTGATATTACGGATGCCTTTTTTGTAAATTATCGCACCTGCAACCATGAAAAGGGTAGCCTTCATAATACCGTGGTTCATGATATGTATGATGCCACCGGTCATTGCAATCTGGTTTACAAGACTGATACCCAGAATGATATATCCAATCTGGCTAACACTGGAATATGCCAGCATTCTTTTAAAATCCGTCTGGGCAATGGCAAGCACCGATCCCATGATAATTGCAATGGCTGCCAGCCATGATAGAATTGTAGTGGCATGGACCGTTGAAATAACAAAACTTGTCCCGAAGATCGTAAACATGAACCTTATCATTACATATGCCATCACTTTTGTGAACGTTGAAGCCAGCAAGGCGCTACCCACAGATGGCGCCTCAGCATACGCATCAGGCATCCACGTATGTAATGGGAACAAACCCACCTTGATGCTAAATCCTACTAAGAAAAATGCAAAGGCTGCCAGTACCACTTTTGGGTACTCAACATACGCTGATGGTAGAATCGCTGCAACATCCATCATGTTCAGTGAACCGGTTATCATATACAGATAGCCAATTCCCAGAAGGATAAATGAAGCACCAACCGTCCCTATTACAAGGTAATTCATACTTGCCATGAGCGCATCTCTGCTTTTGCCCACGGAAATCAGGCCATATGCTGCCAGAGAAGATATCTCCAGAAATACAAATACATTGAAAACATCACCTGTAACAATTAATCCTTCCAGACCTGCAACCAGCAACAAGATCAATGTATAGTATGGAACGATTTTTGTAGGTAGTTCCTGTTCAATACTCTTTTTCGCATAGATAAGAATAACAAATAATATGAAAATTACCACTACACTTACGAATGCATTTAGATAGTCAAGCCTGTATTCGATACCCCACGGTGGTTTCCAGCCTCCCATAGTATAACTGATGACCCCATTATTTAACACAGTCTTAAGGTTAGATAGCGAGAATAGGAGAGTAATAAATGCAACAAGTAGCACGAAATATGGAACAAGTTTTTTGTTAAAGTATGCAACAATAGGCACACTAAATGCTGACATAAGCGGGAGCACCACTACAAGAGCAATAAAATCTTCACTGATCATGACTGCATCTCCAGTATTTTATCTTCTTCAACAGTCCCAAATTCCTTGTATATTCTCACAATGAGGGCAAGTGCTACCGCGGTGGTAGTTACACTCACAACAATCCCCGTAAGGATCAGTACATGAGGAATGGGATTTACGTACACGATATTATCCCCATGCATGTAAACCGGTTCAGTTACGAATTTACCGGGTATATTCCTTATATCCCCAATGGAAATATAAAAAAGAAATATGGCGGTGGAAAAAATGTTCAGTCCTATTACTTTTTTGAACAGATTTTTCTTGGAGATTACTGCATAAAAACCAATCATCATCAAAACGACATATATCCAGTAGTTGTACTTCGCAAGAATCAGGTCTTCAATCATCACTGGTACCTCCCGGATAAAACTCGAACAGTATAGTAACCATTACCGCCATCACGGTGATGGCAATACCCACTTCAACAACACCATCTATCATGAGTGCTCTCACTTCAGGCACGTGGAATGGCAATGGTATTTTACCATAATCAAGGAAATTGCCTCCAAAGATTACTGCCAGAATTCCTGACCCTGAATACAAATAGAGACCAGTGCTTCGAAGAAGCATATTGGTTCTTTCAGTTAATCTTCGTTTTCCATCTTCAATACCAAAGGCCATGACGTATAGAATCATGCTGGCAGCAAGGATCACACCTCCCTGAAAACCACCGCCGGGACCACCACCTCCATGAAATAACACATATAGACCGTATATCTGGATGAAAGGTACTATCAATCTGGTAACAGTTTTTATAATTAAACTATCGTCGCCTTTCATTGTTGTCGCCTCCTTAACAGGAGAATTACTGACACGCCACCCGTGAAGATCACCGTGGTTTCTCCAAGAGTATCATAACCCCTGTAATCAGCAAGTATTGTAGACACCAGATTTTCCATGGCTATGTCCTCTTCACTGTTCTCGATATACCAGTCTGCCACATGGTGGTTTGTTGGTGCGTCCGGATCTCCAAAAGCGGGCATATCCTGCCCGGCCCATATAAGAAGAGCACCTGTAATTATAACGATGAATAAAGGGAGTAACTTCATTCCTCATACCTCCCGGCAGTCCTCATAATAGCTAAAATGAACAGCACTGTGGTGACTCCAGCACCCACTGAAGCCTCGGTAAATGCCACATCCACAGCACGGAGTTCAACCCATACAATGGCCATGACCAGACTGTATAGGGACAGGATGATTACCGAACTAAGCAGATCCTTCACAGATATAGCAGCTACGGCAGCGATCACAAGGAATAACAGCATCGCGATATCAAGAGCCCATATCATTTCTGTAACCTCCATGGTTCAAGACCAACTTTATACGCTTTCCTTGCTATGGCATGGGTTGCTACAGGATTAGCTACAAAAATAAAGATAGCCAGGAAAAGCATTTTGACACTGATGAGGTCAAAGCCCTGATATATCACCAGTCCGATGATTATCAATCCTTCACCGAGTGTATCACATTTACCAGTGGCATGCATCCGTGTATAAAAATCAGGAAACCTTAGCAGACCTATCGTTCCGACAACAACGAAAAACAGTCCAGCGAGAATGAAGATTGTGGATATAATCTCAATTATACCTGTAAGCATTTTTCACACCTCAATACCTTTGGTTGCCGCAATGGTCATAATTACGTTCAATAGTGCATAGAGAAGAGCAATGTCCACAAAATGCGGCCTTCCGTAAATATATCCGATAAGAACCAGTATAAGAATCGTTTTTGTTCCAACAACGTTCACGGCAATGATCCGATTAAATATACCAGGTCCGTAGATAACCCGGTATAAAGAAAGAATACTGGCAAATATAAGCACCAGACCTGCGAATAAAAACATATTTTCCATCTATTTACCCTCCATGAACACATGGGCAACTTTCCGTTCCATTGTGCCTTCAAGCAGGTCATCTCCAGGGGCTGTGGCAATCGAATGAATAAGAAACGTATTACCGCCATCAATATCTACAGTTATGGTCCCTGGAGTTAATGTGATCGAATTAGCGAGGACCATTTTGGACATGTCGCTTTTCAAATACGATTTAAAACTTACATAACCAGGCTGTATGGGCATTCTCGGGTCAAGGACCCTTTTTGCAACATCAATATTTGCAAGAACAATCTGGTACAGTATCCACGGCAGGTATGCAAAAAACCTGATAGTTTTAGTTGTATTGTTTGTTCCTTCTTTGCTGACGAATACCATATCATAGCAAAACGTGGTTACAATAGCCGTACTTATTATTCCAAAAGTAAGATGAAACCAATCCAGTAGACCAGATAACAGTAACCAGAAACCAAAAAGCAGGACAAACAGACTCGAAAATTTTTTGAACTCCAAGCGACTCATCTCTTTTAATTTTATTATATTATTACGGATTGTGTTGCTACATTCATAATTATGATAGCATTCTGCTGTCGCATTGTATAAGAATAGTAGTGCTATTAATATATTTTGGTTTTTTCCGCGACACCTCCAGATTATAATATCCATATGTAGCGGCACAAAAATTGTTCTTTATTTTGAGGATATGCAAACAATTATAATTTAATTCATTGGTGATCGGTTAAGGTAATTTTTCCCTTGTTAGCATGTCGTTTTTGAACAAATTGAATCAAATGCTTTTTCACTAACTATTAAAGAGACTGTCGGAAAAGACTCGTTTTTGGATATTTCAGCTTTATGGTCTAAA
>CAZQWP010000067.1:0-7917 GCA_964597005.1 uncultured Methanosarcinales archaeon
TCAAGATAATTTATAGCGCAACAAAAAAAGCAAATTTGAAGTGACCTATATGCCACCTCAAATATCAAGCAGATTCAAGATAAGGGGACTGTGCAAGCACAGACATTCCATTATCAGTAATATTTAAGACACGTACTTCGTTGATCGATCCAGAACCTCGTATTTTTAAGATATATATGGAACGCTGGAGATTATTTCCGGCGGTTACACGACCAAGTTTTATAACTGAATCTGCACCATATTCAACCATATCGTCAAGCCCATACATCGATCCAACTGCTATCACAGAAGTGACGTTATGTCTTCTGAAAACGCTAAAAACATCATCTATTAACGTCCTGAGTTTATACCTTGACTCTATTGCCAGATAGAGCGCTTCTACAGAATCAATAAAGATACGATCCGGATGTAATTCTTCGATCTTGCTTTCCACTAATTTTTTGAAACTCTTGATAAGTTCTGATGGCGCGATCTCCACGCTTTTCTGGAGCCGAAGGCTGGGATCCGTAATGTCCACGAACGTGAGCAATCCCTTCTCAACTAGTTCGTCAAAATCCCATCCAAAAGATGTTCTCATTTCCTTGACAATTGATTTTGCCTCTTCTGAAGTTATGATGCACATTGCCTTTTCGCCTTTTTTTGTACCTTCATACAAAAACTGTGCACCAAATATAGTCTTACCAGTACCGGATTTCCCAGATACAACGTTAGCAGTTCCTTTAAAATAACCGCCGCGAAGCATTTCATCCAATCCTAGTATTCCTGTACCAATCCTCTCTGGTGTTGCTGTGTCCTCCATTCATCTCACCTGATACATACCTCTGTTAACTGAAATTTTAGTTTGTAATTATCAAACTATTTACTATTAGTATTTTAACTTATGACATATATATATAGTAGTTCAAACCATCTAAAACAAAAGTTAATTTGCCTCAACTTGCTATCCTTTTCCCCATATAATACGTCATTCCTCTATATTAAATTCCACCCCTTCCATCAGCTCAAGCATAATTTCATGGTACATTAATTTCTCGATGGTTCTTGCAACATATCTTCTTCGCTGATGTTTCTGGATATCCTCATTCATGCGGAGGTCCGAATCGACCTGTACTCTCACCAGAGAAAAACGGAATGTATTTTCGTCATCTATATCCAGAGAATAAAAAGTTTCCAGAAAATATGGAAGTTTGTACGGGTTATCAATAACCTCACACAGCATAAGAAAACATGCGGGAATTTTCTCCAGTTCGGCATCAATATTCTGATTTCCGGTGACAAGTCCGATTATTTCTTTTGAATAATTTTTCCCATCTATTGTAACATAGTCGTTTATGGTCATCACTTCTCCATTTCACATCAACATGCCTTTCACAATAATGTCAACTGCCTCGCTTTCCTCAAGCCCGCGTGCCATCAGGGTCTCAACCTCTTTTTTATCCACACTCCCGATTGCCGCTTCGTGGGTTACCTTTGCCAGTGGGTTATCAACCCTTACGATCGGAATTGCACAGGCGACTGCATTACCCTGTATAACCTCGACACAATCCACATGACCGAAGGCGTGGGGTGCATGTCCCTCGGTTATACCTGTAAATTCAGCTACTGCATTATCAGCAATTGCAATCCTGCTTTTGGTAACACTTCTGGCATTTTCACCCATAAGGGATATTTTTTCCTTGATCTTTATATTATCAGTGCCTTTACCATGTACTTTTGTATTGAGCTCGCAAATAGAATCCTTGCCAGCCTCTACATCATAATCAAGGTCAAGCAACCCGACACGTCCCGAAATTAGCGTTAAACCTGTGAAATAACGACCGCCTTCCTTTACCACGACCTTTGCTTTTGGAATGACCTCAACGCCACCATGCTCACCGTGGAAATGTGTCTCATCATATTTTAAAAATGCATTCTTATGTACGAATATGGTGGCATCCATTTTATGGATCACACGCTCTGAATTCGGGAACGTGCAGTGTGCAACCAACTGAACCGAGGAATCCTCCTCCGCAACCATGGAAACATTGATCTGCTGAAGCCCCTCTTTTGGCAAAAAACCAAAGCACAGATGAACAGGTTCCGGGATCTTATATCCTTTTTTGATAATAAGTTCAATATCCACACCAAATTCAGTTAATCTTTTCTCAAGAACGATGCCCTCGATTTGATTTGCACTCAATATCCTGTTTCCGCTGACCATAAGACTTGAAATATGTGGCATCTTAAAAACTGATGCATCACCGCCAGCAAGTTTCAATGCCCCTTCCATGGCTTTAAATTCACCTAAAACATCAAGTTTGATCACATCCATACAACTCACTCCCCTTTAAGAGTATATGCCTTGGTATCGCAGGGTTTGCATTCGTTCTTGAAGAAATTGCTGATCTCAACCGGATCTCCAGTTCTCACAACTACCCCATCACACATCAAAGAGGCCCTGTCAGAAGCTGCCGCGATCTCTTCCCTGTGAGTGATCACCAATACCGATGAACCGTTTTTCTTGAGATGCTGTATCATGGTAATTACCTCTTTTAAAGACAGGAAATCGATTCCCGAATCAGGTTCATCAAGAATTGCAAGTCTTGGTTCCATAGTGAGTATCGAGGCCAGTTCGATTCGCTTTCGTTCACCACCGCTTAACGCTTCGCTAACCTCGCGGTCTAAATACATCCCAGGGGACAAGTTTACCATTTCAAGGGCATGACATAATGTTTCTTCAGACACATTATTAAGCTTTCTGGCCCCAATTAAAAGGTAATCCCGAACCTTCAATCCTTCAAAACGAGCAGGTTCCTGCCAGCCAAGAGTGATCCCACGCTGTGCACGTTCTGTAATGCTTAAGGGGGTGATCAGCTCACCATTGAAATATATCTCACCTTCATCCGGTTCGTAACCTTCAAGTCCCATCAAGAGATAAGCAAGCGTACTTTTACCGGCACCATTTGGTCCGATCACGCTGTGTATCTCATTGTCTGCAACTCCAAGGTTTACACCGCGCATAATCTCTATTCCATCTAGTCTGAGTTTCAAATTTTTAATGGTTAAAATTTACACCACCTCCAACAATTGTTTGCAGTGTTTCAGTTCATTAACTGTGTTAATATTAAGCGCGAGCTCAGGATTTTCTAATACAAGATTGAAATCTTCCTGCTCGTTATGAATATCATGACCATCCAGTATGTTGACCCCGGTGGGTACGATCAGTTTTCCGTTCCTGTTAAACACGGTATCCGGTCTGATCCCGAGACTCCTGCAAACAGAGATCGGGACGTAGACTGACAGGGCAGGTGTACCACATTTCTGGTACTCATTGATTATCGAATCTATCAATTCAGGTGTAATTAGCGGCAGGTCAGACATAATGATAAGAACCGGTTCGAGAATCCCTGCAGTTTCAACAGCATGGACCATATCACCGACATAGTTCCCCCCCAGGGTCCTGATGACCTTTATACGCCCTCCATAGTGATTCAAAACAACGGCCTCTGTGTTCGGTGTTGCAGGTGAGACCGCTACAAAGATACGGTCGATATGTTCTGCTTTATCAAGGCCATCGATCACATAGGTTACAAGATGTTTTCCCAGAAGTTCAATGCACGGTTTCTCACCCATACCAAGCCTTCGACCAAGTCCACCAGCCATTACAACAGCGTCCATGTCATACCCTATGCAAATCCAAAACGCATACCTCCCATGTCATTTATCAATGCCAGCATGGTTGTGATGGTGATCAATGCAATTATTCGTCCGATCTCGTTCGCGGTTCCGATACCATCTCCGTTAACTCCACCAAAATGGCGGTTGGTTATGTTCAATATCACCAGCGCCGAAACTATGGAAGAGGCAAAAGCCAGAATACCAACTGTTCCATACCCGATCAAACAAAATGCGAGCGTGCAGACGACTCCACCAAATATGAGTCCGATCAGGAATTTTTGAATGGTGGTATTAGCCATGGCAATTGAACCGAGTCCCTCATGGATCGGTTTTCCAAAGGTTGCGATGGTAAGCATTGCTTGTTTTGCGCTGACCTCTGAAACGAACATTGCCGCAAAGATCACAAATGCCGCATTTGTACCTTCTCCGCCATTTAGCAACACGACCTCCTTTTGCAGTGCACTGATGATTGCATACAGCGCAATAAGTGCAGCGCAGCAGTACGCAGCACCACCAACACCCAGTGAGACATCCTTCATAGCCTTGATCTTCTTTTCAAGTGAGCCGTGTGCTGTCACACCGTCACCGAAATCTGCCAGTCCATCCAGATGGTTCAGCCCTGTGAAATAGTAGATAGACGCAATGATCAAAATTGCACTGATCTGCGGTAGGAAGAAAGCCTCGAACACAAAAGCAAAAACTCCCATGATAAGACCAAGAACCGAACCTACGAATGTGAAGAGATATGTCCTCTTCATAAATTCATTTAGCCCTTCCATCGTTATCCCAACAGGAATTGTTGAAAGGAAACCGAAACCTGAACGAACAGCAAGCAAAAATGAACTCATCCGGCAATCACACCGCCAACATCACTGCTATGCCTCTTCCTTTTTTTTGTTTTTTCATCTTTACCTCCATCATCTAGTTCGGCCATACCCCTTGTGTACATGTTTGCAGATACACCGCCGATCAGACCTGCGATAACATCGTCCATAAACGGTCCCATGGTGGCAAGTATGCCGGGTTTCTCTTTATCGAAACGGACGTACTCGAACATTCCCTTATCACCACTGATGTATTTTGCAATGCTCATTCCAATGACCTCATCTGCTATGATGAAAGTGAGATCTTTTTCGTACGATGATACACTGATATTTGGCAACTTGCCTGCTTTACCTTCGTGTTCAAGCAGTATTCCTGAATAGACCAGTATACACAGGTTCGGGTCAGATATTGCGATCTTCAATTCCTTTTTGAACATGTTCTCAGCCAGTTCCCGTGTCTCGATACCCGGGTGTGGGATGTATAATTCCATTGCCGTATCCACAAGCATCTCTACGGCTATCCCCTCGTCTTCCAGTATGTCCAGTATATCGTGGGTAGCAGCCCCTTCTACCCCCTCTGGCTGGTCTTCTTTCAGGTTTTGGGCTTCTATGTCTGATAATTTCATAATCATCACTCTGATTGTTGAAGCATCTTAAATGCAGTTAATTGATCATATAAATGACTACTGAAAATATGGCCATCGATAAGAAAGCCGCAGTCTTTATTAGGTGCGATGCTCTTTTTATATCTGTAGGTTTTGGTTGCGGATATTTAACTCCAAGTACATAGGTGTTTGGTTTCTCGAGCCGTATCCCGAGTGCACCGGACACCGCTGCCATAGGATAACCAGAATTCGGGGAAGGGGTGTTTGCGCCATCTTTGATTGCAGTTTTAAGAGCACCGGAGCAGCTCACCTTTTTGCCACTTTTGCCCGTAATTATGCCCATGATCACTGATGCAACCGCAATGAAAAGTACAGATATGCGCCCGGGTATCCAGTTCAGTACATCATCTGATTTTGCAGAGAAGTAGCCCAGTTCCAGATGAATTTCATCTTTGTAACCAACCATGGAATCAAGGGTATTAACAGCTTTGTAGGCATATGCACCTACAAGCCCAAATGGGCCTAACAACGAATAATAGAATATCGGGCTCAAAACCCCGTCCACAAAATTCTCTGCGACGGATTCAATGACAGCAGAAGACATCTGTTCTTTCTTAAGTTCCGATGGGTTCCTGCTGACATAGATCGGGAGCCTTTCACGAACCTCTTTTAAGCGGTTTTGTATAAGGTCATTAGATATTTGCTGTGCAGGTGCAAGAAGACTCCTAACAGCAAACGTTGATTTCAAGAAATAGGCTGCCAGAAGAAGCCGAAACGTTTCAGGGATCATATCACTATTCGTTATTACCAGAACCGTATATCCCATAAGGGATGCAAAAAGTATGCAAAAAAGAGCCATAAATGTTCCGTACAGTCTTCGGTGGGAAGACGGTGCGGATCTTTTTAGCATTCCAATTAATTTCCCTATCCATACGACAGGGTGAATTACTTCGGGAGGCTCTCCGATCAATATATCAAATGCGAATGCCAGTAAGAGAACAAATACCAGATGATCTGTCCCAGGGAGTTCCGGATAAATCATAAGAGTGGCTCCACCACTCGTTTCCAGGCTTTCTTTAGGTTCTCCTCTGTGCTCCCCTTCTCCATCAGGATATCCAGGATATTTTGTGAGACCTCAGCTTTGTGGACCAGATTGCAGTCCGAACAGCTCCAGACCCTTCCACCGGTTGAACGTTCGATGCATTTCCCACCCGTACGTTCATCCTCACAGGGATAAAACGGACAGAAACAGAAAGTGCAGTCCTGTTCTTCAAAATGGCATGGGTAGTATTCACAGGTGCTTCTGGATGCAAGGGTACCTTCAGACGCGGCTTTGAGAGTGTCCTTGAGTTTTTTCTCTGCCTGTTCTTTGCCCCATTCTGTCAGCACTTTGCCAATTGATTTCGCCAACCGGTCATTTTCTTCCCTTTTTCGGACAGCTATCCGGATATAGTCCTTTCCAAGGGAATAAAAGGAACTGCAGTCACGGATAAGTATGCCATGGGATGCCAGGCGGCACGTAAGTTCAACAGAATCCATTAACATGTCACTCACGTCCACAAAAATGTAGTTAACACTACTGGGTTTTGGTTCAAACCCCCTGATGCGTGAGAACAGTTCCATGAGATGCTGCCGCTCTTTCTTAATGAGTTCCCTTGAATCAATTAAATACTGGCTGTTGTAGCCACCATCCATATCCAAAAGTGCAGTCCCGATAGCTTCGGGTACAACACCAAGGTTCCATGAGAGTCTTGCATTATTAAGAAGCTCTGCCATTTTCAAAGATGTAACACCAAAACCCATCCTGATCCCGGGGATCGCAAAGGATTTGGTGAGTGAACGAAGCACAAAGACATAATCGTTCGTTGCTGCAACATCTGCTATACTCTGGGCAGAGTCAGATAGTTCGATGAAAGCCTCGTCAACAAAAAGCAACGTTTTATTCTTCGCGCAGCGCTTAGCCAGAATCTTCAAGTCACTATGGGAGACCAATTTACCAGTAGGGTTATTAGGATTACACAGGAAAAGAATTTTGGATTTTTTAAGCAATGCATCAGATACATTGAATATCTCATCGTTGCGTATGTGCAGGGGACTTGCCCCGAACATCCTGCACTGATGCTCATATTCATCGAAGGTAGGTTGTGAGATGATGACAATATCACCCTTCTCAATTATGCATTCTGCAACAAGCCTGATGACCTCTGATGAACCGTTGCCAGGGATTATGTTCCCTGATTGCATCTGCATTCCTAAGAAACGAGCTGCTGCATCCCGGAATTCCTGATAACGGTTATCAGGATACTGGTTGATCCTTTCAAGCGCTTTTTGCATGATCTGCTGGAGGTCCAGACCGCTGCCGGGATGTTCAAAAGGACTACCCAATGGATTGATATTCGCACTAAAATCCAATATCTCTGATTCCGGAATGTCATACTTTTGAGCATTCTTGCGAATCAATCCACCATGTACGCAGGGTGAAAGATCCAGTATAGAATTTCTAAGGGGAAGTGTGGTTTTATTTTCTGTCAACTTAATCGAGCACATTTTACGCACAGCAAATATATTAAGTTAATGTAACTATTCAGCCGATGTAAAACAATATCAATAACCATCATTATAATAATTCAATGAGATAATTTCTGTGAATAAATTTTATTCAATTGTTGGCGAATGGTTGCGTTTTGTTCTTTTTAGTCCATAAGAAATTAATCATCTATGTTTCGTCATAATCAATATCAATCAACTGGTTTTGGTAGGCTGAATAGTTACAACCCATACGTGATCGGTTAAGGCAAACAATCGATAATTTTATTACAGTTTAATACGTT
>CAZQWP010000068.1:0-7904 GCA_964597005.1 uncultured Methanosarcinales archaeon
GTTATGACCATATTAGTATATTTTGTGTACATGCTTTTTTAACATCATCTTCACGATCGGGAGGTAATTAATAATTAAATTGTATAATATTCTCGATACAATTAAATGTAATGGGAATATCGATGTTGTATCACTTTGATACAATCAGAGATCCAATCGATGAGGATTTACCATGGACAGGTATGAGCAGGTTATAGAACTGGCAAAACGGCGCGGGTTTTTATGGAATTCATTTGAACTATACGGCGGTGCCGCAGGATTTTATGATTACGGCCCACTTGGCAGTACCCTGAAGCGCAGGATAGAACATATATGGCGCGATCTTTATGTGATCCAGGAAGGGTTCATGGAAATCGAAACTCCGACGATCGGTATCGAGGATGTGTTTCTGGCATCCGGACATGTTGGTGGTTTTTCCGATCCGTTATGCGAATGCACAAAATGTGGTGAGGCTTTCAGGGCAGATCATTTAGTGGACAACATTGTTGAAGTTCCAGACACTCTAAGTAATACAGAACTGGATTGGATTATCAAAGAGAACGATATCGGATGTCCAGAATGCGGTGGGAAACTGGGGGACGCATATGAGTTCAACCTGATGTTCAAGACAACCATCGGACCGGGTAGTGGCAGGGCTGGGTACATGAGACCGGAGACTGCACAGGGCATGTTTGTCAACTTCCAGAGGCTCTCACGTTTCTACCGTGATAAACTTCCCTTCGGTGTCACCCAGATCGGCAAGTCCTACCGTAACGAGATATCCCCAAGGCAGGGCGTCATCAGGCTTCGGGAGTTCACACAGGCAGAAGCCGAGATATTCATTGACCCTAGGAATAAGGAGCACAGGGATTTCGAAAGGTTTGCAAATACCGCGGTAAACCTGTATTCACAGGAAGGACAGGACAGGGATGTTGTGGAACAGGTGACACTCAGGGGTGCTGTTAACAGGAGCATTGTTGCTCACGAGTTCTTAGCGTACCATATTGCACTGACCAACCTTTTCCTGCAGCGTGTCGGCATATCCCCTGATAAGCTAAGGTTCAGACAGCACAAGAAAGACGAGATGGCACATTATGCAATTGACTGCTGGGATGCTGAAATTGAGACCGACAGGTTCGGCTGGATTGAGGTCGTGGGGATCGCAGACAGGACTGATTATGACATAAATGCACATTCAAAGATGAGCAAGACAGAACTTGCTGTGTATGTGGAATATGATGAACCCAGAATGGTTACCAGTTTTGTGGTAAAACCGAACATGGGTAAACTTGGCCCCGTTTTCAAGGGAAAAGCAAAGGCTGTGGCAGAAGCGCTTAAAGCCCTCTCGCAAGAAGAACTTGAAAAGAACGAGATAAAGGTTGTTATTGATGGTGAGGAGATCACGGTTCCATCAGATGTGGTGGAGTTTGCAGAGGAGACCGTGAAGGTCAGCGGTGAGACGGTTGTTCCCCATGTGATTGAGCCATCCTATGGCATTGACAGGATATTATACTGTGCCATGGAACATGCTTTTGACGAAGAGATGGTCGTGGCAAATGAGAACGATGAGAATCCAGAGGAAGATAAACGGATCGTTCTGAGATTTAAAGGTGAGGTTGCACCTGTGCAGGTCGCAGTCCTGCCGCTTATTACACGAAGCGAATTGATAAACCCGGCAAAGGAGATCGTGATGCAGGTGCGTGAAAGAGGTCTGCTGGTGGCTTATGATGATTCAGGGACCATAGGGCGGCGGTACAGGCGAAATGATGAGATTGGCACACCCTATTCGGTCACGATCGATTACCAGTCCCTTGATGACAAAACAGTGACTATCCGGGACCGCGATACAATGAAGCAGATCCGTGCACCAATTGAAGGAATCTCGGATCTGATATACAATCTGGTCTATAAGAGAAAAACGTTTGAAATCTCAGGAACGCCAATCTAAAACACTTTCACAGTGCTTGCCGCAGGTTTAAAAGCTAGAAGGTCATATTTGTTAAAAACAACGTGATTATGCAAAACAAACATGATAGCTTATATCGACCATTCACTGATAAGATCCGATACTGTTGAGCAGCGGCTGTACCAGTTGGACCTTGCAGGTAAAGCACTGGCAACATCAAGTCTTGTAGTCCTTCCCACAGGTCTTGGCAAGACTGTGATTGCACTGTTCGTTATGGCGTCAAGGCTCGAAAAATTCGGGGGCAAGGTACTGGTGCTCTCACCCACCAAACCACTGGTGGAGCAGCATGCATCTTTTTTTAAAAAGACACTTTTGATTCCTGAGGATGAGATACTGACGTTCACAGGCAGCCTGCCACCTGCCACTCGTGCAGAGTTATGGAAAAAAGGAAAGGTCATAGTATCTACACCGCAGGTAATCGAAAACGATCTCCTAACAAAGCGGATCGATCTCACGAATGTTTCGCATATCACATTTGACGAAGCGCACAGGGCAGTGGGCAACTATGCTTATACCTATGTGGCAGAGAAATATTTTGAGAACGCCAGAAACCCGCTTGTTCTTGGTATTACCGCAAGTCCCGGAAGTTCGGATGAGAAGATAAATGAGGTATGTGAATCCCTTCACATCCGGTCGGTTGCAGTGAAGACCGAATTCGACAGCGATGTTCTTCCTTACGTTCACAAAAAACAGATAGAATGGAAACACGTAAAACTGCCTGAGGAAATGAAGAGCCTAAAAGGTCTGTTAGACAAGGTTCTGGATAATCGTTTCGATAAACTCATAGAACTGGGTTATTCCCTTCCATACCGCAAAAACACATCCAAACGCGACCTTCTGACTCTCCAGAAAAGGATGCAGTCAGAACTGCGCGGTCAGCCTGACCCATCACTGTACAATGCAATATCCATCTTAGCAGAGATACTCAAGGTCAGCCATGCCGTGGAAATGATCGAGACGCAGGGCATTGAAGCACTTTCTAGGTATATGGAACGTCTCGAGAACGAGGCATATTCAAAAAGCGGCAGTAAAGCTGCCAAACGGTTGGCAGATGACCTTTATATGAAACAGGTTTCGCACCGGGTGAAAGAATGCGATGCCGAACATCCAAAACTTGCTCTGGCAATGAAGATCGTCGGGGAGCAGCTTGAACAGAAGCCAGACTCACGTGTGATCGTATTTGCCAATTACCGGGACGCGGCAGAGATGATCACAAATGCGCTATCAGAGGTCGATGGCGTACAGCCGATCCGTTTTGTCGGACAGAGTTCAAAATACCGGGATAAAGGCTTGACCCAGAAGCAGCAGGTCAATATCATCGAGGAGTTCAAGGACGGAAAATACAATGTCCTTGTTGCAACATCGGTTGCAGAGGAAGGTCTGGATATACCTGCCACGGACCTTGTGCTGTTCTATGAACCCGTTCCCTCGGAGATTCGGAGTATCCAGCGAAAAGGCCGGACAGGCAGGAAACACGAGGGTCGTGTCGTCGTCCTCATCACTAAAGGAACAAAAGACGAAGCATATTACTGGAGCAGTGTTTCAAAAGAACGAAGGATGCAGGCCAATATGCAGGAAATGCAGCAGGCATCGCCATCCCAGAACAACGGTACCGACGAAGCGAGATTTTCAGGTCAGGTGCAAAAAGAGGAACATAAAAGGCTTTCTGAATTTGATTCAGATTCAATTACAGTGATCGTTGACCATCGCGAGATCAGAAGTTCAGTTGTGCGTTCGCTGGAGAAACTGGGGGTCGACATCTCGGTCAGGACCCTGGAGGTCGGGGATTACGTGGTCAGTGACCGCATTGCCATTGAGCGCAAAAGTGCTGAGGATTTTGTGAATACACTGATCAAACATAACCTGTTCGAACAAGTGTCAAACCTTGCACGTTCTTACGAGAAACCGGTCATGATCTTAGAAGGCGAGGGGCTGTTCACAGCCAGGCAAATAAACCCGAATGCGATCCAAGGTGCACTGATATCCACAACTCTTGATTTCGGAGTGTCGGTATTATACACCCGTGATGCAGAGGACACAGCATCCCTTATCAGGCAACTAGCAAAACATGAGCAATCCGGTGAAAAACACGAAATAAGTATGCACGGCAAAAAGTCGTCACTCATGCTATCAGAACAACAGGAGTATATAATATCTGCCATTCCAGAAATCGGACCCAAAGCGGCACGAAACCTGCTTATACATTTCGATTCTGTGGAAGAAGTGATGAAGGCAGATCATGATGAGTTGATGAAGGTCAAACTAGTTGGGCCCAAAACCGCAGAAAGAATCCGGGAAGTAGTGGGAAGCCAGTACAAGAGGTAAAAGTCATGTAAGGTGTGAAGTCTTGTTTTTGAGTAAAAGAACTGCATGATAGTTACATCTTTTTCTTTAATCCCTCAATGATATCCATTCCGCGTTCAATTACCTCAAGGTACTCTAATATGCGGCGAGTATCGTTTTCGTCCTGCATCAACTGTGCAATGCCAGTCATTTTTTTAACTATGAGACCCTCAAGTGAGACCATCTCTTCACTAACCACAGGTGATGCTTTGGTAATTGGTTGTGTGAGAGCAGGTCCTGGTTCTGGAGCATGTGGAGTGGTTATTTGAGGTTTGACCTGTTGTGCCCTTTCTTCAGAATTACAAACAGGACACATGACCTGTCCGTGATACCTGAACATTGGTGAACCACAGGTATTGCAGTGGTCTGCAAGCATTGTTCCGCCAAGTTCCAGCAATCTTGATATTTTCTTTATTTTCGCGTCGTTATCGGAATCCATTATACTTTCCTCTCGTTTTAGACTAATACATTTATATCAACGAAGTCTATTTATACAATATACATATTTAAGGATACATTAAGTATTGCTTATTCTTCACTTCAAAGTTTTCCAAGGTGATTTATATGTCGATTAATCCTGAAGAAGTTATTAAACAAAGCACACAGATATTAGAGCATATAGCAAACGACAATTCGGTACCAAGAAATATCCGTCGTTCTGCAAATGACGTACTTTCCACACTTCGAAATGTAAGTGAACCTTTATTTTTGCGGACTGCGTCCAGCATTTCAATTCTTGAGGACATCAGCAATGACCCAAACATTCCACTACATACTAGAACACTTATATGGAATGTTGCAAGCCAGCTTGAGACAATACCTGTAGACGATTGAAGTATCAACTTATTTTTTTCCATTTTTTTGAGGTCGCAGATCTTATTTCGATCTTCATCGACCAACACATCTTTTTATAATAATTTTTATTTACAGTGCACCACAATTCTATTTAAGATAATAACAGTTATTATATGGTTATAAATGAGTTAATGGATACACTATGATCAACGACATCTCAGCTAGAATACTGGAGAACTTCGAGGCAAAAGACAGAGCGCGTGAGAAAGGGCTTTTGCTGTCGAGAAATGTGGTTCGCACCTGTGGAACTGCTATACGCCACATCCACAGAGGGGATTATGATAATGCTGTGCAGATGATTGAAAATGCGCGTGAGTCACTTGAACTGATGGATTCACAGCTTTTGGACCATCCTGACATCTATTACGGAGGGTTTGTGGAACATGCCCAGCAGGAGTTCGTGGAATGTGCGGTTTTATATAGTCTCTTGTGCCAGGAGATGAATATGGTTACCATACCTTCGCCAGAAGAGCTTGGTGTGGGATATGCAGCATATCTCAATGGTCTTGGCGATGTGATAGGGGAACTTCGAAGGCATATACTTGACCTTATGCGGCAGGATACGCCAGAAAACGGAGAAACATTATTAGATATCATGGATGATATCTACTCTAATTTAATGATGTTCGATTACCCTGATGGAATAACCCGCGGACTCAGGCGCAAGTCTGACGTGGCAAGGTCTCTGATAGAACGTACGCGCGGCGATCTGACCAATGCAATACAGCAGCAGAAATTGGAGCATTCGATGAGAAAATTCGAATCAGGATTATAATTACAATTATAATTTTAATCATAAATGGGGATTTGAAATGAAATTTGACCCGGAAGAGATAAAAAAGGCGGCAAAACAGGATTTTGAGACAACATGGAACAAAGGAAAGGATTTGATCAATAAATCCCTTCCAAATGAGCAGTACCCTCACACATCACTTAGCTTTGGGAAAGCTCATCCCGTTTACGATACTACTGCAAGGCTTCGAGAAGCGTATATGCGTATGGGGTTTGAAGAAATGATGAATCCGCTTATTGTGGACGAACGTGAAGTTCACAACCAGTTCGGGCATGAGGCACTGGCAGTGCTGGACCGGTGCTTCTACCTAGCAGCTCTTCCACGCCCCAATGTGGGAATATCGGACGAGCGTATCGGTCTAATAAAAGAGATACTTGGAACTGTTGATGATGAAGGCATCGAAACAATACGAAAAGTTCTGCATGCATATAAGAAAGGGGAGATTGAAGGTGATGATTTTGTCCTTGAGATCGCAGGAAAACTTAGTGTTTCTGATTCACTGGTCGTTGAGATGATCGATAAGATATTCCCTGAGTTTAAGGAACTTGTACCTCAGCCTTCACGCAAAACACTCAGGAGCCACATGACAAGTGGCTGGTTCATCACGCTTGCTTCAGTACTGGAACGTAATAACCCGCCGTTTCATTTCTTTTCTGTTGACCGCTGTTTCAGGAGAGAACAGCAGGAAGATGCGGCACGCCTTATGACATATTACTCGGCATCCTGTGTGATTATGGATGAAGACGTTACCATAGATCATGGAAAGGCTGTTGCAGAAGGATTGCTTTCACAGTTCGGTTTTGAGAAATTTAAGTTCCGACCTGATGAGAAACGCAGCAAGTATTATGTCCCTGATACCCAAATAGAGGTGTTTGCATACCATCCGAAACTTGTGGATTCGAATACCAAGTATTCAGACGGCTGGATCGAAGTTGCAACATTTGGGATATACTCACCAATTGCACTGGCGCAGTATAACATACCATATCCGGTCATGAACCTGGGACTAGGTGTTGAGCGGCTTGCCATGATCCTTCATGATGCAACAGATGTTCGTGCACTGACCTATCCGCAGATTCCGCAATACTCTGACTGGAAGATGCAGGACAACGAACTTGCAAAGATGATATATATTGACAGGACACCGCAAACCCCGCAAGGACAGGAAATTGTGGAAGCGATTGTGAAGCAGTGCGAACTGCATGGTTCAGAACCGAGTCCCTGTGAGTTCTTTGCGTGGGAAGGCGAGATTGACGGTAAGCATGTTAAGGTTTCGGTAATTGAACCCGAAGATGATACCAAACTATGCGGACCTGCAGCATTCAATGAGGTACTTGTATTCAACAGTGATATCCTGGGTCTGCCTGATGTCAAAAAATGGCGCGAGGCATTCGATAACGATTCGGCTCGCACCGGTATCCGTTTCATTGATGCATTTGCGTCAAAGGCAGCAAAAGAGATAGAAGAAGCGGTTGCACTTGAGAAAATCGTACAGGAGACACGGGTCCGCATCGTCAAGGTGCCTTCAGAGATCAATATCAGGCTCGAGCCGCTTGCACAGCGTTACATCACCAGCAACAAGAAGAAGATCGATATTCGAGGACCGGTATTTACCACGGTGAGGGCAGAGATTGGATAATAGATGTTTGGGTGAATGGTTCGATCCTGTTTCGTATTCGACTGACTATCTAATAGGAATACAATCACAAATCGCATCAAAAGTCATTTTGGGGGATGATTATGAACCCCTTACAACGATCGGCGGTGCAGATTATGCATTTTTTGAATCCATTAATCCCCGACCTGATAAATATTGGAATCCAAAGATAGATGCTATAAAATCCAAACGTGACCACTGTAAAAAAGGCAGCACCAGATGGAAACGACTGCATACGTCTTATCGTAAAATGGAAAAGAAAAAAAATAATCAAATAAAGGATTATCAACATAAATTATCTAAAACAATGA
>CAZQWP010000069.1:0-7898 GCA_964597005.1 uncultured Methanosarcinales archaeon
AATGCGTCAACAAGTGTATTTGTAAGACAATAGTTGCACATTACTCTTGGAAGGCCTTTATCTAACATTTTTACAGGCATTGGATATTTGCCAGTCCAGATGGGAAGTTCCATTATTTTTGTATGCTCCAGGCAAAGCCCCTTTCCGCATATGATGCAAATACTCACCGCTTCATTTTCTTTTCCTTCTTCCATGCAGTCATAACATTTTAGCATACTATCACCTCAAAAGTTCTCCTTAAGAGCTTCATGGCAGGGAATACAAACGATTCGAAGCATATGCTCAACATCCGGCTTCAAACGCACAGGATAATCTCCATCCCACACCGGTATTTCTTCTCTTTTCAGATGTTCATTGCAAACACCTAACCCACACATAATGCACATTCCAACAGCATCTGTTGTTTTACCCATTTTAGCACATTCATAACATTTCATGTACATCCTCCGTTTAAATTTAAGTACATCTGATTATTTTTGGATTTCAGAAGTCAAATGACTTGATCCCCAAACCTATTCGAACAATTCCATTTCTTCCCCACAGCAGACAAGGGCACCCCCGCCGACTTTCAGGACTTCAACTTCATTACCGCAAATATTACAGCGGTATTTCTCACCAACTGCCGAAACAGCCATTTAACCTCACCTCCCTTTGAAATTATGTATTAAAGTATTAATAACAGTTTAAAGGTTAAATATTATATACATATTGGTAACAAATATGATAAAACATTTCATTTCTAAAACACTTTTTGTCAAATCAAGAAAAAGCCTTATAAGCAAAATAAACCTGAATAAACGAGGCAGAACAAAACCAATAAAGTTTTAAATATGTATCACTACCTAAATAATGATAATTTATAGACAGGAGGAGTTAAATGACATTCGGAATAGAATTTGTACCAAATGACCCTGTTCTTAAAGTTGCGCACTATGCGAAACTCGCAGAACAGCAGGGATTTGACAATGTGTGGATTACAGACCACTACAACAACCGTGATGTATACACAACCCTGGCAATACTTGCTATGAACACAAACACCATCAAACTCGGATCAGGAGTAACAAATCCATATACTCGAAATGCTGCAATTGCAGCATCAAGTATTGCATCTGTTAGCGAGATATCTGGTGGTCGTGCCATTCTTGGAATTGGACCAGGGGACAAGGCAACATTCGATGCAATGGGTATTGCGTGGGAAAAACCATTGACCATGACCAAAGAGACTATTGAAGCACTTCGTGCCTTCTTTGCTGGCAAGAAAGTGAACATGGATGGTGAAATGGTCAAGTTCAGCGGCGCAGGTCTTGCATTCAAACCCCCACACGTACCTATTTACATGGGTGCACAGGGTCCAAAGATGCTCGAACTCGCCGGAGAGGTTGCAGATGGTGTTTTGATCAATGCATCTCATCCGAAAGATTTTACAGCTGCTGTAGAGCAGATTAAAGCAGGTGCAAAGAATGCCGGCAGGGATCCAAAGGAAGTTGATGTTGCAGCATATGCATGTTTCTCCATTGACAAGAAGGCAGAGAAAGCAAAAAGTGCGGCACAGATCGTAGTTGCATTTATTGTTGCTGGTTCACCTGACATGGTACTTGAGCGCCACGGCATTCCAGTTTCAGCAAAAGCAGATCTCGGCGGGGCTATTGCCAAGGGCGACTTCGGTGCACTGATGGGCGGAATGGTTTCAGATGACATGATGGAAGCATTTTCAATTTGCGGAACACCTGATGACTGTAAAGCAAGAATCAATGAACTGCTAGATATTGGTGTAACACAGATTGTTGCAGGGTCACCAATCGGACCTGACAAAGAAAAAGCCATTAAACTCATCGGTAAGGAGATTATCGGAGGAAAGTAATTGGCACCTAAAATTGCAGAAGTCATTGAACATGACGTATGCACTGCGTGCGGGGCATGTGAAGCCGTATGCCCCGTCGGCGCGGTAACTGTTAACAAAACGGCAGAAATTCGCGATCCAGATGATCTGACATTATATACTCGTGGTGCTGCACCTAAAGTGTGCGAAGGTTGCTTTACATGTGGTCGTGTCTGTCCAGTAGTGGACGGATATGTTGAAGATGAGTTTGCAAATGTAAGAAAATTCTTTGCTGCAAAAAGCGCGCTTCCTGGTCAGGATGGTGCAGTTACATCAGCAATATTAAAATCCTTATTCGAACAGGATGCGATCGATTGTGCAGTCGGTATCGCCATGAATGAAAAATGGGAAACTGAAGTTATCGTTCTTACACAAGCAAGCGATGTCGATAAGACAAAAGGTACTAAGTATACATCTGATCCAGTAGATGCAATTTTACGTGATTTATTCAAAAAATATGACCGGATAGCTGTGGCAGGAGTCCCCTGTCAAACTCATGCAGCCCGATTGATTGACGAAAACGTAAACGACAAGATTGTTCTCATTCTTGGGCTTTTGTGCATGGAAAGTTTCCACCATGATATCATGGAGGAAGATATTATTCCAAAGGTCATGGGACTAAATATTGAAGATGTTACCAAGATGGATTTTGGAGGCGGAAAGTTCTGGGCATACACAAAGGATGGTGAAGCTCATAATGTGGCAATTGCAGAGGTCGCACACCTTGCAAGGAACCCATGTCACAACTGTTGTGACTATACATCGGTCCATGCCGACATATCATTGGGTTCGGTCGGATCCCCGGATGGCTGGAACAGTGTAATTATCCGGACAGAGAGAGGTGAAAAATATTTCAATATGGTGAAGGGTCTTGAGATAATGGAAGATCCAAAGCCGGGAATGTTCCTTATCAAGAAACTAGCTGCCATGAAGCACAAGAACAATGCCGCACATTATCTCGAGGTCTGTGAAAAGTTCTCGTTTTCGGAATGTGGTATTCACTGATGTGACATACGTATGCACATGAAGCGAGCGTTCTATATTGGGCGCTTCCAACCATATCATCTCGGACACCATGCAATCATGAAAATGATTGCAAAGGAAGTGGATGAAGTGGTGATTGGTATTGGCAGTGCTCAAAAAAGTCATGAGCCAACTGACCCATTTACGGCAGGTGAGCGTGTCATGATGATCCGGCATGCTCTCGATGAACTGGACATACGTCACTATGCGTTACCGATAGAGGATATTCAACAGAATTCAATATGGGTATCCTATACGCTTTCCAGAACGCCTCCTTTTGATGCCGTTTATTCCAACAATCCTCTTGTTATCCAATTATTTGAGGAGGCGGGAATGACTGTTAATAGGTCTCCCATGTATCAGAGAGACCTTTATTCAGGCACAGAGATCCGAAGGAAAATGATTGCAGGAGAGGAGTGGAGGCATTTGGTGCCTCCGGCTGTTTCTGAAGTCATTGATGAAATCAATGGTGTTGCTCGCTTAAAGAATATTTCGAAGAAAGATTCATTCTAATAAATGCATTTTGTCAGCTTCTTTTGAGTTATGTAGTTAAACCTGTATCAGACTCCCACATTTTTATTTTTCATCCTTAAATTCCATTCACGCAGTTCAACTTGCCTGCCTAACAGTCGCAGAGCTAGTCTTCAATAAACAATCCATTTAAAAAATGTGGTGGGATAGCGCGGATTTGAACCGCAGTCCAAGCGTCCCAAACGCTCGAGGATCGACCAGGCTACCCTACTATCCCATAGGAGCAACCACTGCAATAGATTTTATTGGTTAAAAACCTTGCGTGACAACAACGTAAATAATGCGGTTTTCATGCATTGGCACGGTCAAAGGACAATCCTCCAATCTCTATCATCACTATCGCAAAAACAATGATTACAAGCATTGAGCGTGTGATTGGGATCTCCGAGGTGCCCAGTAGCGACCATCGCAACGCTTCGATCCCGTAGGTCAGGGGATTTAAGTGAACTGGCACGCTTAACCATCTGGGGAGATTTTCCAGGGGGTAAAATGCCGTGCTTGTCATCAGTATCGGGAATGTGATGAATGTCATTACCATCTGGAAACCTTCATGTGATTCGATCGTCGAGGCAAGAGAAATACCAAGTCCTATGAAGCCAAGACCAATCAAGAACATAATTGCAATACTAAAAAGTTCACCCCATATGGAGACATATTTGACACCAATGACCCCCGCAATGATCATCAGCAAAACACCTTGTATCATCGCAGTTGTAACACCCCCGGCAGCCTTTCCCAGTGCCGTATAGAACCTGCTGACCGGCGCGATGAGTATCTCTTTTAAGAATCCGAATTCCCGGTCCCAAATAATGGACACGCCTCCCATGAGGGATGAAAAAAGCAGGGACATACCGATGATACCGGGTGCTATGTAGTCAATATAGCTACCATTGCGAACGTTAATGGATGTGTTCAGCGCAGAACCCATGATTATCAGGAAGAACAAGGGTGTTGCTATAGAACCTATTATACGTGATTTTGAGCGTTTGAACCGCAACATCTCTCGGAGCCAGAGTGTGTAAACGGTCTGGAATGAACGGTTGATTTCTGTATGTGTCATTCCTCATCCCCATCGTTTGTATAGTTCATTCTCAATTCCTATGAGGTCGAGCATACGCCCCACTATTATGTCAACAAGTTCCTCGATCGTCCGGGGTTTTGAGTAAAAGCCCGGGCAGGCTGGCAGTATCACGGCACCTGCCTGTTGTGCCTGAATCATATTCTTAAGATGAATCTGGTTCAAAGGTGTCTCCCGTGTCATCAGGATGAGCTTGCGTCCTTCTTTTAAGCATACGTCTGCAGTGCGGGTCAAAAGAGTATCCGAAATCCCGCTTGCAATGGAACCCAATGTCTTCATGCTGCATGGGGCGACCACCATACCCGCAAAGGAATGCGAGCCACTGGCTATCGGTGCTGTAAAATCGTTTTCGAGGTATACCCTTGATGCCATTGCCTCGACGTCCTTAACCGAATAATCGGTCTCTATCTCCATAATCTGTTTTGCAGCCTTCGTGATAATAAGATCCGTTCCGATATCCATATCGGACAGAACCTGCAGCAAACGGATGCCGTACTGGACACCTGATGCACCGCTGATACCAATTGCTATTTCTATGATACCCTCTCCTTCAATGATTCTATCAACCTATCAACCATCTGCTTTGAAAAATCCACAATTTCAGTGATTTCATCCACAGTTATATCATCTAAATGAATCCCGACTATAAAAACCGTTGCTGTCTTTGTAAACGCACTGATGTGGCGCGCACCGTAGAGCGCGATCTCATCATCCCGGTGTCCTAGGAGGGTGATCACAGATGCCGATGCATGTCCGTTTTTTTCGTCATACTGGCCAACAGCGACGGCACCCACATGCTTCCGTCCACCTTCCAGTGTTATCACAAGATCGTTGCCAATTTCGCTCCACTCCAGCACCAGTTCTGTCCTGCTGACATTCTGTTTTATTAGTGGCAAGATAACCCTCTTTTATGAATTTCTGCTTCTGTCACAAACCCGGAAATTTTCCTAGATCAGGATTGTTAGTAGATGATTTATTAGAAATATTATTCCGAAACACTATTTCTATATGTTTTATATGTGTTTAAACTATTATAATATATTATCTTGAATATGTATGAAATTGCAAAAATTGACGTTTTAACATATCAGATAAAGCGGGTTGGGGCAAACAGCATGTAGGATCTGTAATTTCATACATATTCAACGAACCGGATATGTTTTTCAATACATTTGACCAGAAATCTAATCTCAAAGTTCCACTCCTCATAGATCCGTCAGCCTGAACTGCTTAGTGGTCTTCTTAACATCAAAAAATTCCCTGGCAGCTTTGCCCACAACATCGCGGTACTTCTTTGGAGTATACACACCCATTCTCCAGTTATCCTTGTGTGCCCTCTCAAGGGTTGCCACAATATGTGATGCCTCATCAAGATGCAGCATCTTGCCATCTATCTTTATCAATGCTTTCATCTCGGCGATCTCAGGGGTTTTTGGTATGTCTATCAGTACGTTTCCAGGATCGATCCCGACCATGTCTGCGATCTCAGCTTCAACCCTCCCGATGTTAGCTCTGTTGAGGATCACGTTTTCACCCACTGCACCAAAACCAACATACATCGCCCGTTTGTATAACCGCCGTTCATCAAGTCTCTGTGCAAGTTCGCCTGCATACCCTTCATCATTGCGCATGGTTTCAAAGACCCTCGCATCATCCATATTTCCCATCTCAAATGGATTAATGGTTTTGTTTTCTATCAGGTATTTGATCGCTCTTACGCACATGGTCTCTGCAATCCTTGATACATGATGATAATACACAGAAGGGTGCATCAGGAACCTTGATACCAGCAAAGACTCGGCAGCCTTTAAACCACCCATTGTCACAACGAGTTTGTTCTCGTAGAACTGCATTTCATGTATCAGGCGTACGTAGTCCACCAGACCGAATGCGACACCTGTATAATGCGCATCCCTGACAAGGTAATCCATACGGTCAACATCGATCTCGCTGTTTAATATCTGGCCAAGCGCAGTTTCACCTTTGACGTGCTTTGCAATCTTTGTTGGGTTCAATCCATGGTTGCTTAAGACTTCAGATATTTCTTCATTTTTAAGGATATGCCTGATATCATCATGTTTTCTTCTTGTGTAATGGGAAATTATGCTCTCTGTCACATGGGACAGTGGACCGTGTCCGATATCATGCAGAAGTGAAGCAGCACGCAACTCGTTTTTTTCATCTGTGCTAATTGTGTCGATATTTGCCGTTAGCATGGTGGCAAGATGCACCACCCCAAGGGAATGTTCGAAACGTGAGTGATTGGCTCCGGGATAAACAAGATTTGAAAGCCCAAGTTGCCTGATCCTCCGAAGACGTTGCATGAGCGGTGTATCAATCAATGATAATGCGAGCTCGTCCAGTTCGATATAACCGTGTACCGGGTCGCGGACTACTTTCATATTCTTTAAATAGACTTCATTATATAATCATGTTACTGATAATTAGCTAAAAAGGAGAAGGCTCAGGAACATGATCTTATTATCGGGAGGGACCGGTACCCCAAAATTACTTGACGGACTTAGAAAGGTCATACCTGAAGAGGACATCACCGTGGTCGTGAACACGGCAGAAGATCTATGGGTATCCGGCAATCTGGTCACACCTGATATTGATACGGTCCTGTATCTTTTGTCAGATCGGATCGATGCTGGGAAATGGTGGGGAGTTGAAGGGGACACATTCAGGACCCACGAGACCATGAAGTCATCGGGATTTGATGAGGGCATGATGATTGGCGACCTTGACCGTGCGACCCATATAATGCGTTCGGATTTTCTTAGGGGCGGCGATTCGCTAACTGTTGCCATCCAGAAACTCGCGCGCGTCTTCGGGGTCAAAGCAAAGGTGTTCCCAATGTCCGATGATTCTGTATCTACCATTATAACGACACCTTCTGGCAAGATGCATTTTCAGGATTTCTGGATTAAAGAACACGGTGAACCCGATGTGCTGGATGTGTCCACAGATGGAATTTCTGATGCTGGGATATCACCTGCCGTACTGGATGCACTGGAACATGACGATGAGGTGCTTATCGGTCCAAGCAACCCCATAACGAGTATAGGTCCGATCCTTGCACTTTCCGGTATGCGTGAGATCCTAAAAACCAAGAAGGTGATTGCCGTAAGTCCTATCATCGGTACGGAACCTGTTAGCGGACCGGCAGGAAAACTGATGCATGCCCGCGGATTTGAGGTGTCGTCTCACGGTGCTGCAAGATGTTATGAGGACGTTGTGGACGTGTTTGTGATCGATGAAAGTGACAGCGCAAAGGAATCTGATTTTTTGGACATTGGTTGTGATGTCGTGCGAACTGATACTTTAATGAGGACAGTGGATGTAAGTGTGAAACTCGCAAGGCGCATGATTGGGATTTTTTAA
>CAZQWP010000070.1:0-7784 GCA_964597005.1 uncultured Methanosarcinales archaeon
AGCTGTTCTAAGACCTCGCCCATCACCCGGTACCGTACTAGATGCTCATGTACATGTTCATGTGCCCTGCGTATGGCATACCCGTCGTCGGTCCACTCAATGGGCAGTGTGTAATTTACCTGCATCAAGGTCAAGCCATATGCAGGTGCAGGTTCGACACCCTCTTCATAGGATTCAGGGTCTAACATCTGTTCCAGCCACTCGAGATCGCGCACACCGCTTCCCACCATCATAAGCGCAGTCACCACCTTTCGCACCATGTTCCATAGAAAACTGTCTGCCTGAACGTCTATTTTAGTAAATGCACCGCTGACCCTTACATCGATACGCGTAACATTGCGGACAGTATCCCTGTCTTCGTCGGTGGTGCAGAAATTTGCAAAATCGTGTGTTCCTATCAGGAATTTTGTTGCAGCCCTGATCTTTGAAATGTCATATTGTTCTCCGCTCATAATATAACGGTAACTGCGGCACATAGCATCATATCTTGGATTGAAATCATCAGGCACGATCGCATGTGCCCATGCCCAGATAGAGTTAGGAAGCTTCGAATTAATAACGCGTGGAATTGCAAGATTCAGTTTCTCGGTATCAAATGCAACCACCTGTCCCAGTGCATGGACTCCGGCATCCGTCCGCCCGGCGCTCACAAAATGTGCAGATCTCGGGTCGTCTATGATCCCAAGGCCCCTGAGCGCTTTATATATCTCACCTTCAATGGTTCGAACATCAGGCTGGACCTGAGACCCGTGGTAATCAGTTCCGATATATGCAAGTTTCAGTGCGACTCTCATGTGGCTCCCTTTCACACTTATAAGGATTTTTTTCTATAATATACTTCCCGTATCATTAAGAAAAGGATCACAAACATACACCCGAAAAAGAACCATAATCCGATATGGGGTGTAAAATCATAATTTAGTGCATTGGAAACCGGTGTGGAAATACTCTCTGCACTTTTTGACAGGACTTCCGTAGTCGTTGTTGGCATTGGTGCTGCTTCCATGGCAGCTTCTGCGATCGAGTCATCTGTTCCATTTAGAAGGGATGGAGCTGCCTGTACACCATCATAGACCGTTTCATTTGGAGGCATCATCTGTGCTTCTTCCATAAACGTTCTTGATTCCGGTATAGAGAGGGAGTTTCTATCCGGTGCCTCAATGGTGCCGAAGTTTCCAAGCCTTGATAGATATTCCACACCTGCCGATGCGAAAACAGCTGCTGCAACTATGCCAAGGTATTTTCGCAGTATACCTGCAATGGATGAACTGTCAGGGTTGCGCCTGCCCGGCACAACAACGATCAATTTCTGAACAGGTTCGTATATCTTTATTTCTCTCCCTTTTCGGCTCCATCTGGTTTGCTTGACCTTGATGAGATCGCATTCGATCAAGGCATCAAGGTTATATTTGACTGTTGTTAGCGCAATTTCCAATTCATCAGCTATCTCGGTTGTAGACAGTGGTTTCTGTGCCAGAAGTTCAAGTATCTTAAGTGAAGTATCATTTGAAAGTGTCTGTGTGATTTTTTTAGAGTCTTTGTTTAGCGGTAGGATAAGCACTTTTTCGCTGTTTTCGGCATTATCATCCATATAGTGGAATATGGAATTGTAATTGATAACATTTCCGTAAACTTCAAATTTGTTCGAAGTCTTTAGGGTCGACAGGCCATTTCCTTAAACTTAAATAGTAAAAGAACAATATGGTGTAACTTTTTAGGGGCAAAAAATGATAACAAACGAGCATATATCGGATATCTTGGGCGGCTACGATGTTGATAAGATTAGTATTGCAACAGTATGTTCTCATTCCAGTCTCCAGATATTCGATGGGGCGCGCAAGGAAGGTTTCAGGACGATTGGTATATGCGTGGGAAATCCGCCGCGTTTTTACGATGCCTTCCCAAAAGCGAAACCTGATGAATATATTGTTGTTGAAAGTTACCAGGACATCTCGAATATCGCCAGTGAACTGGTTGCCAAAAACGCGATCATTATTCCACACGGCTCTTTTGTAGAATATCTTGGAGCTGATAAGTTCACAGAACTGGCAGTTCCAACCTTTGGTAATCGTGCTGTTCTTGAATGGGAGTCGGATAGGGTAAAAGAGCGCGAGTGGCTGGAAGGTGCCGGAATTCACATGCCAGGGATCGTTGAGCCCAAGGAGATACACGGACCGGTGATGGTAAAGTATCACGGCGCAAAAGGTGGGCGCGGTTTTTTCGTGGCAAATAATTATGAAGATTTCACTGAAAAAGTAGATCCCAATGAAAAATACTCGATTCAGGAATTCATAGTCGGAACCAGATACTATCTCCATTACTTCTATTCACCAATAAAAACGGAAGGTTACCGGTTAAGCACCGGTACACTTGAGATGCTCAGCATGGACAGGCGGGTCGAGTCCAATGCAGACGAGATATTTAGGCTCGGTTCCCCTCATGAACTGGAGGAGGCCGGTATTCACCCTACATATGTTGTCACAGGCAACGTACCTCTGGTTGCAAGGGAATCCCTTTTACCACTCATTTTTTCACTGGGGGAACGGGTGGTTGAAGAGTCACTGAAACTTTTCGGAGGTATGATCGGGCCATTCTGTCTTGAGACAGTTTTTACAGATAAGCTTGAGATCAAGGTATTTGAGATATCGGCTCGCATTGTTGCAGGCACAAATCTTTATACATCCGGTTCTCCGTATGCCGATCTTATAGAAAGCAATCTCTCTACAGGGAGACGGATCGCGCAGGAGATCAAACTTGGCAGTTCATTAAACCAGCTGGATAAGATCTTATCATAGATATACTCATATTTATATATAGAAAGACATCAAATTCACATGAGATGTGTCTATGGTTATGAGCAAGCAAAATCTCGAAAGATCTGATGGTGAGTACGACGTAATCATCATAGGTGCCGGTCCTGCCGGTATGTTTGCCGCAAATGAGCTGGCAGGTCGTGATCTTAAGGTTCTGGTAATTGATGAGGGGAGGGACATAGGTAAAAGGCACTGCCCCATGAATTCGGTTAATCAGTGCATGCACTGTACACCATGCGATATCATGTGCGGTGTGGGTGGAGCCGGTACTTTTTCCGATGGTACTCTGAATCTTCGTCCGGATATCGGTGGTGACATTGCAGAACTTACAGGAGATTCGGAGAGTGCATGGGAACTCGTGGAATATGTGGACCGCATATTTATCCGCCATGGTGCACCTGAGGATATATCCATTTCGGAATGTAGTGAAGTCGAAGAATTAAAGCGAAGGGCAGCATCCGTTGGTGCACGATTCATTGAAATTAAACAGCGGCATATAGGTTCTGACAATGCTCCGGCCGTGATAGACAACTTCAAGCATGAACTGGATGAAAAAGGAATTGAATTCTTGCTGAACACAGAGGTCGAAGACCTGTTGGTTGAAAATGATGTGTGCCTGGGTGTTGTGCTTTCAGATGGGAAACACATCAGATCACACTACACAATTCTCGCCCCCGGAAGGGTGGGTGGCAAATGGATCAATGAACTGGTGAACAGGCATTCCATCTCAGCTAAATACGGAGGCATTGACATTGGTGTTCGTGTGGAAGTGCCGGCAATTATTATGGATCCTGTGACAAGGATCAACCGTGATCCCAAATTCCACATACAGACGAAGAGATATGATGATTTTGTAAGGACCTTCTGTACCAACGAGCATGGTTTTGTGGTCAAGGAAGAATATGAGGGATTTATTGCGACCAATGGACATTCAATGCGTAAGACCGCATCAGAGAACACTAATTTTGCTTTTCTTGTCCACATTGAACTGACACATCCGATCGAGAATACCACAAAGTATGCAAGGTCTGTTGCCAAACTGGCAACGACCATTGGTGGGGGAAAGCCTGTACTTCAGAGAATAGGTGATCTGCGGCGTGGAAGACGCTCTACGGAAAAACGGATTGCAAGGAATTTGGTTGTGAATACATTAAAGGACATCACTCCAGGTGATATTTCCATGGCAATGCCACACAGGATTGTGATGGATATCATTGAGGGTCTTGATACGCTTAACAAGATCATTCCGGGAGTTGCATCAGATTCAACACTTCTGTACGCCCCGGAGATCAAGTTCTACGCCATGCAGGTTCAGGTGAACCGCGAGATGGAGACGAGTCTAAAGAACCTCTTTGCAGCAGGTGATGGTACCGGTCTTTCAAGAGATATTGTCAATGCATCAGCCACCGGCGTGCTCGCTGCCCGCGGGATATTGAAGTCCAAATAATTTTTTTTATAAAAGAAGGAATAACAGAAAAGGAGGAGGTATACCACTTATTGGTTTGATGGAGGTTGGGGATGATGTATTGATTTCATTAAGAAAACAGACATCATAGGGGATTGCACATGATATGTGGAATACCTCGCTCTTTTCCCCCCAAAAAAGCTCATTAGATATAATCGTTATGATTATAATATCCTATGAAATCTCATGCCTCACGTATCCCTAAGTGGGGAATGCAATTGATTCTGTTAGTGGTTCTTTCATAATTTTTAGGAAACCTGTGTTTCTGGCAGATAGCCGAAAAGATTTATACCAACCGGATACGCTGATGTAGATAGGAGTAAATTATGAAACTCAAGAAAAGTTCGGATATGATCATACGTACCTGTATGGGGGCTAAGCCCGGGGAATCCGTACTCATTATCACGGACACGTGTACTGATGAAGTGATCGGGAATTCATTGTTTGATGCGGCAGTCGATATAGACTGTGAGGCACTGCTCCTACTCATGCGGCCGCGTGCCCAGTGTGGTGAGGAACCGCCGCGTGTGGTTGCAGAAGCTATGAAGTCCGCAGATGTGATCCTTGCACCTACTTCAAGATCCCTTACCCATACAAGGGCACGTCAGAATGCATGCAAAAATGGTGCACGTGTCGCTACTCTTCCGGGCATTACGCTGGATATGATGACCTCAGGTGGGTTGACGGCAGATTACGGGCGTATTGATGAAACAGCAAGCGAGATGCTTGATATGCTGAAAGGTGCGCGAGTGGTCCGGATAACCACAGAACTCGGGACGGATATCACCTTTGATGTTACCGGATGTGAATGGAAGGCAGATACAGGCAGATGCACCGAACCCGGATTAGTCTCGAATCTTCCGGCAGGAGAACTCTATATTGCACCACGAAATGCAAATGGCAGGATCGTTGTTGACGGTTCAATGGGAGGACTTGGATTACTGGATGAGCCCTTGGTCATCGAAGTTAAGAACCGGTATGCTGTGGGTTTCAGCGGCAAACGCGCGGCGGAACTGGGGCAGATGGTTGATAGTGCAGGACCTGACGCCAGGAATATCGCAGAGCTTGGAATCGGGATCAATCCTGCTTCGCGCCTGATCGGTGTCATACTTGAAGATGAGAAGGTGGGCGGTACTGTTCATATAGCAATTGGCGACAATTCAACATTCGGCGGTGATGTGTCTGTCGACCTGCATCTTGATGGCATAATTACAGGACCAAATGTATATGTGGACGGAGTGGATTTGAACGTGGGGCGACTTGCGGCTGACAAATAGGCAATGATAGTATTATTTACTATTACATATTTATGGGAGTAGCAAAATTAGGATTATAATATGATTACATTTTTGTGCATTTGATTTTCTGGTGATTTTGATGAAAGGAAGAGTCTGGAAATTTGGAGATGATGTTGACACCGATGCAGTTATCCCTGGTAGATACTTGATCCTGAACACGCCAAAGGAGCTTGCAGTGCATGCTTTTGAAGGCGTGCGCCCGGAATTCGCGAAAGAGGTCCACGAAAACGATATCATTGTTGCAGGTAATAATTTCGGATGCGGTTCATCAAGAGAACATGCACCGATTGCTCTTAAGGGTACAAAGATCGGGTGTGTGATAGCAAAGTCCTTTGCGCGTATATTCTTCCGGAATTCGATTAATATCGGAGTTGCGCTTCTTGAGTGTCCGGATACCGATAGGATAGATGATGGTGACGAAATTGAAGTTGACATCGCAACCGGTGTTATCGAAAACAAGACAACGGGCGAGAGTTACCAGGCAACCCCGCTTTCTGATTTCGTGCGTGAGATCGTGGATGCAGGCGGTTTGATAGAATATACAAAAAGATTATTGCCTGATCCGGTCTTGAAAATATAGATTCGATAAATGATTTTTAGGAGATTCATATATGACACATTATAAAATTCCAGTATTATCCGGTGATGGGATTGGACCCGAGATCATTGCAGAGGGTCAAAAGGTAATTGATGCTGCAGGAGAGAAGTTCGGGTTCGATGTTGAATGGATCGAGTATCCGCATGGTGCAGACCATTATCTAGAAACAGGAGAACTGATATCAGAAGATACACTTTCAGAACTTGCAAAATACCCTGCGATCTATCTTGGTTCCATCGGGGACCCGAGGGTTGCGCCAGGTATTCTTGAGAAAGGTATTCTTCTTAATGCAAGGTTCTACTTTGACGAGTACATCAACCTGCGCCCGATCAAACTCCTTAAAGGTGTCTGGACCCCCATTAAAGACAAGACCCCGGAAGATATTGATTTTGTCGTTGTCCGTGAGAATACCGAGGATTTCTATGTAGGAATTGGGGGGCGTGCGAAGAAGGGTATCAGCAAGGATGTTCTTGAGGTATCCAGAACAATGTACTCTGTAAAGTTTGGTCTGGATATCGAGACCGATAGCGAGGAGATTGGGTACCAGATAGGTATGATCTCAAAGGAAGGCACTGATAGAGTGATTAGATATGCTTTCGACCTTGCTGAGAAGCGTGGGAAACACGTGTCTTCGGTGGATAAGGCAAACGTTCTCTCGGATATCTACGGGTTCTGGAGAGAGGAGTTCGAAGCTGTAGCAGCAGACCATCCGGACGTTACAACGGATTTCAATTATGTGGATGCAATGACAATGTGGTTCGTGAAGAACCCTGAATGGTTCGATGTTGTGGTGACCCCGAACATGTTCGGTGATATCATCACAGACCTTGGTGCTATGGTTCAGGGCGGTCTCGGGCTTGCGCCAGGCGGGAACATCAATCCGAATGGAACGAGCATGTTCGAACCGATACATGGCTCCGCTCCGAAATATAAGGGAATGAACAAGGTCAATCCGATCGCAACCATATGGGCAGGCGCTATGCTCATTGAGCAACTGGGTGAGGCCGAAGCCGCAGCTGGTATCGTGTCAGCCATCGAGAAGAACATCTTTGATGCAAAGGTCCGTACATATGACATGGGCGGCTCATCAGGCACATCCGATGTTGGAGATGACATTGCAAGGATAGTGCAGTATGAATGAGCGGATGTAATTATAGTGAAAAAATGAGAATTTAGTTTTAGTTTTAGCTGGCGTCAAAGGCGTGCTCTTTTGCACAAAGAGTCCGTTTATCCGCCAGTTTCCGCCTCGATCCCCATAAGTTCCAGAAATATCTCTTCCAGCGAAAGCTCTATTGTCTGCATTTCGATAATATCGTCTCCTCTGGATGCTACCCATTTGGTTGTGTGGTTCAACACATCGATATCATAAGTGGTAATAGAGACTGTCGGAAAAGTACCTGAAAAGCACTTAAATTGAAACATTTAAAATTATTGTTTAAATTAAATCAGTATGCTACACCCTGTAGAGTTTAGACCATAAAGCTGAAATATCCAAAAACGAGTCTTTTCCGACAGTCTCTAAAATAATAAAAGTGATGGACAAGAAAATCCTCCCTGCGGTCGGATTAATTTGGAGACCTTGGACTCACGTTCAAGGAGTTGGACAGAGT
>CAZQWP010000071.1:0-7735 GCA_964597005.1 uncultured Methanosarcinales archaeon
CAACTTGTAGTTACTTGTAAGAATCTCCATGCGTAAGCGTGGAGTAGTTCAAATCAATTATTGGATAACCGTGGTTCTTACATTATTCGCTGGTTCCATACATTTCAGATCATTTTTGACATATACAGACCATCGAGTGTATATCCCAGTTTGCGATAATAGTCGCGAACACCAATTCCGCTGATGACAGCCAGTTTTTTATATCCTTCATCATGTGCAATATTCTCTGCACATCCAATAAGCTCTGTCCCGTATCCCCGGTGCTGCCAGTTCGTTTCCCTGGCTTTTTCTCCAACAGGCACCATGGAGCCATATACATGCAGTTCTCGCACAAGTGCGGACCCATCAAGTTCGTGGTGGTGAGGAGAGTTCGGAAAACGCAGGCGCAAAAACCCTATCAGGATATCCTGCGACACATCCTCGAACGCAATGAAATGTTCAGTCCCACCGCATGCATTGTAGGTCTCGACCGTAAGTTCGATATTATCTAGCTCCGGTTCTATTCCTTTCAGGATATTGTGCCCGACCTCGCGGCAGCGAATGCAGCGACAACGCCCTCCTTTTTCTATAAGTCGTTCTTTTGCAAGCTGCCTGATATTGCTCTTCTTCACTCCTCCGAAGATCTGCTGTGCCGGAATGTCACGCTGGATACGCTGCAAACGTACCCATTTTGGAATGATTGCCTTTATGTCTGCAAGTAGTTCGACAGCTTCAGCATCATCAAGGGAGACGTACTCACCTCGTTCCCACATAGTATGAAGACGTGTGCCCTCTGTAACCAGGGTGGGATAGATCTTCAGGTAATCAGGCATGAACATGGGGTCCGAAAACAGTCTTTTAAAAACCCTCAGGTCACGTTTTGTATCCATTCCCGGCAGGTGTGGCATCATATGGAACCCCACTTTCAGGGCACTGTCCCTGAGTATGCGGTTCGCATCGATGGTGTCCTTCACGGTATGCCCCCGGTTGATGCGGGACAGCACAAAGTCATAGACACTCTGCACACCGATCTCTACCTTTGTTGCACCAAGTGCCAGCATCCTGTCAACATGCTCGACCTTTGCCCAATCAGGTCTTGTTTCAAATGTAATTCCCGTGTTCCGAACAGCAGCTGTTTCATTAGTTTTCTGGACATCCTCTAATGTGAAATATGGATTCTCGGCACCGATTTTATGGATTTCATTTCGCCAATCCTTATCGTAGAAATCGTTCATGGCTTCCAGGCATCGTTTTGTGAACCATTCCTGGTAATCGATAGACCGCGCAGAAAACGTACCACCCATCACAATGAGTTCAGCTTTCTCAATTTCGTGCCCGATCTGCTTTAACTGCGAGAGGCGCGAGGTCACCTGAAGGTAGGGGTCATAGTTGTTCTGGATGGCGCGCATTGTCGCAGGCTCGCGACCCATATAACTTTGTGGTGACCCAAAAACTGAATCAGGTCCCCCCGGACACGGCACGCACACACCATGCGGACAGGGTGCCGGGGATGTCATTACAGCAATCACTGCAACTCCTGAGATAGTACGCACAGGCTTGCGGCGGAGCATCTCTCTTACTTTCTTCTGTTCGGTGTCATTTCCAGACATGATAATATCGGCGTTCTTCGGAAGTACGGAAAGATGATAGCGTCCACTGATAGTCTTTTTTTCTTTATTTAATCGCAGGTCATCTGTGATCGTGCCGTCAAGCACCATATCAAGAAGTTCCCTGCATGCAGACTTAAAATCATCCATGTTATGTACTGTCATTTTTCTGTGCATCTTATAGTTTACAGGTAAATCAATCTTATGTATGCTGTGGATTCACCAAATGATGCGATTGCAATTGATATCGAGATATCGTCACTAAATTGCTGCAAATTGTGAATTGTCCTGTACCTATTACAGAATACCAACACTAAAAAAGTTACAAGAATTTCTCGATAATTTACAAACAGGGCTACAATTTGTAGTTACTTGTAAGAATCTCCATGCGTAAGCGTGGAGTAGTTCAATTTTGTACCACCTATTACGAACCTTAGATTCTAATCAAACCTCAGGTAAATGCATACATTACTATAATAACTATATAAATTTATGTTTTTATATATATTAGAATATTATAATGATTATGCTCATTATACTCATACGATTTCGAAAAGTGGCTCAGGGAAACAGCCTTGATTCACTGGTACTGTTTGTTTTCAAAAAAGAATATTTTGACTGCTGACGGCAGGAACATTTCTCTTCTTTCGGGTTATTGGAATCCATAATCTCACTTTCCGCAGGTACTAATTGATTTTTAACTATTTTTCCTGATAGCTTTTTTGTATTCTGATTATTATTTATCTTATTTTTATATCTTGAAAACTACTCCATTTTGTTAGCGTTCAGTGGCAATAGACTAAATATAATTCTCTTCATATACAATCAAAACCAGCATCAAGCAAAATTATGAACATTTTTCATCTACCTGCGGAATGTCAGCATAATGACTTTCTGGCTTGATTAGACTGGAGCCGAAAAACCATTAAATAATTCTTGATAAAAAAACGCGAAAATAACACGGAAGGTAACAAATTCTCTAACAGAAGTTCGAGACCAGTGTCTCCAGTTGTATCCTGTCGTTTGCGGCATCTATCAAACGAAGGTCCGTATCTGCAATTTTTTTGACAAATCTGGCAATATTCATCTCTGGTTCATTAGATGCAACTACAACGTCATACAGCTGTTCCAGTATCTCGGAACCCGATAGGCCATTTTCGATGAGCAGCTTGTCAATGACTTTCCTGGCTGCCATAATATCACCTGCAAGTGCCGCTTCAAAAAGGTGAGTTATATCTTCTGGTGTTTTGCTTAGCATTGCCTCATAAATATCCTGCTGTTCAATCTCAGCACCATCTGCCTCAAGTGATGCAAGCTGCATTGTCAGAAGCGCTTTAGTCATATTGCCCCGGGAATAATAGGCAAGAGCATCGATCCCATCATCGGAAATAGACAATCCTTCAGCTTCTGCTATTGATCTAACGTATACTAGGAGTTTGGAATCAGATACATATGTGAAAAACAATTGCAGACCTCTGGAACGCAGGGCTGGTATCAATTTTGAAGGCTGGGTGGTAGATAGGACAAACCTGCAGGTGGTAGTATACTTCTCCATGATACGCCTCAGTGCATGCTGGGCACTGGAATCCAGACTTTCGCTGTTGTCAATGAATATTATCTTATAATCGAAATCAAGCGGGCCCATACTCGCATATTCATTTATTATCTCCTTGAAAATGGAAATAACACTTGTGCGAATCTTTTTTGAATCATCTGTGCCGATGATACGAACAAACCGTTTATCCCGAACAAGATAACGTTTACCCTGATCAAAAAAGTCAGATGCATTGAAATATGTGAAATTGCGCTCGTACCCTTCACCATAAAGCTCATAGGCCAGCGCAAATGCAGTAGAGGACTTTCCCGAATTCGCCGGACCATGTAAAACTAGGTGCGGAAGATTGTTTGACTGAACAAGGCTGCGTATGGTTGTAACCGATTGCTCGTTCCCGATCACATTGCCAAGTGTCTTTGGCCTGTATTTTACAGTCCAGATATCCTTCATCAGACGCACCAGTTTTGTGTATATATTCTCTTAATTTTTACGGTATGGTCAGATCATTCTGATTCTTCAAGCACTTCTTTTATCACTTTACCATAAACAGGTCTTGCGATCAGGATACCCAGCAGCACACCAATGATGGTGGTTATCGCAAAGCCCTTAAGTGCCCCGAATCCCATCAAGATCAAGGGCGACATCGCGATTATCGTAGTTGTGGCAGCAGCAAAAATGATACCAAACGCCTTTGAAATCCTTGCAAGGTACACCTTCGTTGGCGGCAATTTACCTTCGTACAGCACCTCGTCCGTGATAATCACAAGATGATCAATGCCGGTTCCAATGGCTGCTATGATTCCTGCAATGCTCGGCAGGTCAAGCTGCCAGTTGATAGCAGAGGCAACTCCCAGTATCATGAGAACTTCACTGATGGAGGTCCCAACCATTGGCACCAGAATTTCTTTTTTACCATACCTGCGGTATACCACAAAAGCAACTGCCAATAATGATAACAGTCCTGCAATGACAGACTGGCTCTTAAACTGTTTACCAAGTGTGGCATCCACATGACCTGATCCCACTAGTTCCACATTGACAGGCAATGCGCCTGCACGAAGATGTATCTGGAGTTGTTCAGCCTGGATCTTGCTTTCCTCATCAACGCCGGTGGATGCTTCCCATGCATATATCGGTGCGTTACTTAACTTCAAAGCAGCAGATGGGCTGAGTGGTGCTCCATATACTTCATTTTCATCAAGATACATCATCAACCAGTGCGAATCCGGATCATTAGTCGCACCGGTCTCTATCGCTATCTTTTGAAGCTCTATAGCACCTGAATCGGTTAACCTGAATGGCACATACCACTGTTCGTCATGGAATCCCGGGATTCCCACACTTGCAATGTTATCACCGTAAAGAACATGTGTGCTCTCATTACCTACCGTCTGGACCCGAATCTCGAATTTTCCTGGTTTTTCCGCGATATCTTTTGCAGTTGCCAGATCAATTCCAGCAAAATCGATAAGGATGTAGTCCTCGCCCACTGTCCGGACCGGGATGTCCTTTAATCCCAATGCATTCAGTTTGTCGCTCAGTATCTCCTTTGTCATATCCCGTGTCTCTGTGGAAACACCTTCACGATATTTCGCGGTCCCGTCTATGTTCTTAAGAATAGAACCATCAACAGTGCCCATCAGGGTTTCAAGTTCCTGCTCTGATACGGCAGTCCGTATCTCATATTCAGTGCTTTCTGGCAGTGCGATGGGAACAACTTCCGCATTCAGTGAGTTTGATAAGAATGCAGTGATCATCGCCTCCCTATTGGTGAACAGGGTCACTTCCGTAAGGTCGTTCTTCTGGCTAATGGTCGCATGTCCAAGCCCGAGAAGGTCGATCTGAGGCTGCGTTATCTGTTCAGGTGTTGTGAATGTAATGGACCACTGCGAACTACTAATCCCGTCTATTAAAGGGATGTCTACGCTCGTAACCTCTACAGGAATTCCAATAACAGATCCAACCAGGGATTTAACAAGTGCTCCTGCATCAGCGTCCACCTGTACAACAGCGCCCTGTAGCTGTATCTGTAGCCATGACCCACCTTCAAGGTCGAGTCCGTAGTTCAGGTCTGTGGTAATCCCTTCACCGGGGACATACCATGGATGGATGGCGATTATGGATGCAATGATTGCGATTATGAATATCTGGACCCTGAAATCTCTGGATAATCCCTGCTTTTCTTTGTCATCTTTCATGCCTTCCGCCTCCTTGGACTGGTTTTCTCGATATGCCATCGAAGAATTCCGGTATTAAGTAGCCAGGTGTTCATGATATCCGCTGCCAAGCCAAATATAAGGACAATGGAGATATCGGAAAGCAGGGACATCTGGGAAAGCGATGAAGAAAAGAGATACAGGTAGGTAGACACAAGGTACATTACGACCACTGCCGCCAGTGTAGTAGTTGTCATGGTGATGCCGGTCTGCATTGCCCTTGTGACCTTTTCCTCGGTGGTGCCCCGGCGCTTGAGCAGCCTCGTTGTAAGCAAAATGTCACTGTCGACTGAATAACCAATAAGCATCAGGAGCGCAGCAACAGTGCCAAGTGTGAGCTCAATTCCAGCGAGGTTCATAAAAGCAACAGCTATAGTAATATCTGAAAGGGCAGACAGCACAACCGCAAAGGAAGGCACAACGGTCCTGAATATCAAAAATACGACTGCTGCCATCCCTAAAAATGAGATTATAACAGCTTTCAGGGCCTGATCTTGCAGCGCACTGCCATAAACCGCTCCTATCTGTTTTATCTCTACATTGGAATAAGCTGACATAACGTCGTCCTCAAGCGAACGCTGCTGTATATTGTCCATAGGTCCAAACTGCATGACAACTCTTTCACCTGCGGAGCGAGCGTCGATAATCAGATAGTCGGAGTATTTGAGTTCAAGGGAATCGGTAGTTTCCTGGGTTGTGACAGCGATCATGGTACCACCCTTAAATTCCATACCAAGCTTTACAGGTGCGCCACTACTTGTAATCATAAACGTCAGTAACAGAAGCGACAGGACAAACACTACAAGCGGTATCAATATCAACTGTCTGTTGTCGTGTTTTTTCACAAATGAATCCAGGTATTCCGTAAGATTGAATGCCATGTTTTATACTCCACAATGCTCCAGATATTCCCCATCGTATTCCGGGAAGACACATTAATTTCTGTTCATCCCATACACCACACATATATATACCACTTACTGTTTATTGAAATGGATGACAGACAGACCTTCTATAGACGAGTACTTTCTCGAGATTGCCACAGTTGTCGCAAAACGGTCCACATGCCTTCGAAACAAGGTAGGTGCAGTGATCGTCAGGGATAAACGTATCATTTCTACAGGGTACAACGGGGCGCCGAGCAACATGCAACACTGTCTTGACATCGGTTGCATCAGGCAGCAGCAGAACATTGAGTCCGGTACCCGGCATGAAAAGTGTCGTGCAGTACATGCAGAACAGAATGCCATCATACAGGCTGCACTTCACGGGGTAGTGACAGAGGGTGCGACACTGTACTGTACACACCAGCCCTGTATACTGTGTGCAAAGATGATAATCAATGCAAAAATAGAGAGGGTTTTGTATGTCATTCCTTATCCAGACAACGATGCAATTGATTGCTTTAATGAGGCAGGAGTTGAAGTAGTCCAGATGTTATCAGTTTTGCAGACATCTTAACCCTTTTTTCGTAATATCCTCAGAATCAGGACGGTACATATCTTTTATTGTCACTTCCCGTTCCTCGTAAAATAGGAGTCCACGGATTACCACAATGGGTGTTCCACCATCTGCTTCCCCCATCAGGAGATTTGCAGTGCCTGCGATCTCGTCAGCAATTGCCTCTTCTGTAATTTCAAGTTCAGTCCCGAAAAGGTCTTTTTGACCGCGCCAGTCCTTAATTGGCAATATCCTGAAAAGACCAATTGCCACACCTGTCTGTCCGATCTTAAAGGCACGTCCATTGGTGTCTGTGATTATTACGCTGACATTCTTTCCGCTCAGTTCATAAATTCCCTCACCGATCCGTTTTGCACTTGCATCGGGGTCTTTTGGAAGTTCCAGAAGAAATCCGTCTTCAACATTCGAATCATCGACCCCGGCATTTATGCATACATGCCCGTTTCGGGTCTCAACAAGGGTCACAGGCGACTCTACCAGACATTCCCTGCTTCGGTCAAGCACAGCCTGGATGAATCTGGGATCTTCAATTCCAACCCTGTGCGCAATATCCACAGCGCGTTTAGTTGGGGTTATACCTTCAAGTGTGAATGAGTTACCTTCCGATTTAGAAACAATGGTGGATGCAATGACAACTATGTCATTGTCCTTTAACTCTGCATTTTTGCATATTATCGCTGCGAGGTCATCCCCCCTTTTAATGAGGGGTACGTTTTCAATAGTAAATGCTTCCATTTTCAATGATATTACCTGCCGCATAAACGGCAGTAAGAATAAATAATACTATCTATATAGTATTTTTCGCGGCGATGATGATAGTTACCCCGACTGAGCAAAAAATGAAGATTGCAATATACTGATGCCGCAATATAATTAGTCCAGAACGAAAAGAGAATGCCTGAAAAAAAAGAAAAACA
>CAZQWP010000072.1:0-7518 GCA_964597005.1 uncultured Methanosarcinales archaeon
AATATAATACAACATAAATCAACTAAATTTGGGATGGTATAATCATAAAATCGATCCAGCGAACGAACCAGAAAAGTAAAAGAGAACATAGCACGGATCTCGTCGAATCAACGGCAGAGCTGCTTGTTATAGAGCCCATAGGCTATCCTTTGACCAGCATACTTGACGATGAACCAATAATCGAAGACCTTGATGTGTTCGAATTTTACGCCCGGGAACAGTGGAACGGATATGTTGCACGGGAAGGCGATTATCTATTTGATCGCAGGATGTATCCTGATTTTGCGTACAAAATCCTTGAAGTTGAGCCGCCTGAATCGATAATTGGGTTAAACACATCCATTATTGTAAATAACGATGATGATAGTATGCCAAACATCGAGTTCAAAAGCGATGTTACCTTTGAAGATGTCATCGGGCAGAATAATGCAAGGCAAAAATGCAAATTGATCGAGCGTTTTTTAGAGAACCCTGACAGGTTCGGCAAATGGGCTCCAAGGAATGTGTTGTTCTATGGTCCATCGGGCACCGGTAAAACCATGCTTGCAAAGGCTCTGGCAAACAAGGCCCATGTTCCTATACTGCCTATTAAGGCAACCCAGTTGATCGGAGAGTTTGTGGGCGAAGGGGCACGTCAGATACATCAATTATATGACCGTGCAGAGGAAATGCAGCCATGTATTATTTTTATCGATGAGCTGGACGCCATCGCACTGGACAGAAAATACCAGGAACTGCGTGGTGACGTTTCGGAGATCGTGAATGCCTTGCTCACGGAAATGGACGGTATCGTGGAGCGTGAAGGTGTGTGCACAGTTGGTGCCACGAACAGAGCTGAAGCACTTGACCCCTCTGTGCGCAGCAGATTTGAAGAGGAGATCGAATTTGTGCTGCCTGATGAGGAAGAGCGTTTGAGGATCCTCCAGACGAATGTAAATACGTTTCCGATCCCTGCAAGGGATGTGAATCTATCCAAACTTGCAAAAATGACGGCTGGTTTCTCGGGTAGGGACCTTGTTGAAAAAGTACTTAAAACTTCATTACATCAGGCAATCATGGACGATAAGGACGAGGTCACAGGAAAATATTTCGAAAATACGATCCTGAGATTAAAGAAAGATGATAAATCCCATGTGGCAAATCGGATGTACATATAATAAAAATAAAAAGGTGATAGAATGGGTGAACTTAAGGAATGCGACCGTTTCGAGTGTAAAGTGATAAACGTGATCGAAAATCTTGTATGGAAGGGGGTTACCGTAGAGGAAGTGAAATCTGAGGGCCGTGTCTATTTTGCAAGGGTCAAAGCAGAAAACAGTGATATTAAACCCGGTGACACACTATACATTGGAGCAAAACAGATTACGTATGATCTCAAAGAAAAAGAAATGGAAGTGACCCTCTACGATGCAGATGACAATAAGCTTGATTGGACGCTTGTCTAAACATTGATTCTTCCTACTTTTACTTTTTATTTATCCCTGTAAGGAATTTCAATTTCCATCAGGTCATCCGCGACAGTGACATGTTCAAATACTTTTTTTGCATCATTCAGGATAGGTGACACATCTTCTGAATATCTTGAACTGATATGGGTCAATATCAGGCGATGTACGCCCGCTTCTTTTGCAATAGTGGCAGCTTCACCAGCGGTCGAATGCATTGACTCCATGGCCCAGTCTGCTTTCTCATCGGCAAGGGTACTGTCATGTATCAACAGGTCTGCACCAATGCTTGCCTTTATCACTGCTTCACATGGCCGCGTGTCGCCAGTGTAAACAATCATTCTTCCCGGACGAGGTTCACCCACCACGTCTTCTGAACAGATTGTCCTGCCGTCGATCTCCACCGCCTCGCCCTTATGGAGCTTTGAGAACATGGGTCCGGGTGGCACGCCAAGTTCAATTGCCTTTTCCCTATTAAATTTGCCCAGACGTTCATCTTCAACAAGCGCATAGCCAATACTGGGTATGCTGTGTTCGGTCTTTATTACATGTATCGAATAGCCGTTGCGTTTTATAATAAATCCGGGTTTTAATTGAACTGTCTTTATGTCGTATCTCAGTTTATAGTATCCAAGGGCACTCAGGAGTCTTGTGAATTCTTCTACCCATTGGGGTCCGTAGATAGTAAGTGGCTCGGTACGTCCCTGAAACGACATGGTCTGGATGAGTCCGGGGATGCCAAGCATGTGATCAGCATGGAAATGTGTGATGAATATAGAAGTAAGCCCCATCATACCGGTCTTTGCCCGCATCATCTGCTGCTGTGCTCCTTCACCGCAGTCGAAAAGCATAAGTTCACCTTCCCGGTTGACCATTATAGCTGATGGATTGCGATTCGAAGTTGGCAGCGAGCCGCCGGTCCCAAGAAATGTTACACGGAGCATAGATAATTAATTAGTGTAACAATTATTTATTAATTACTACTATTATAAAAATATGGAAAATTGCAGCCGGATGATAAGCTGGAAAATATCCAACGATAGAAGCGTATTCCATTAATTTTATCACTCGAAAACTTCATATATAATCCTATTACTAAAGGTATGTCCATAAGGCTATAAACTCTTTACAAAAATATCTTAAAATTATTAATAATACTTACATATGTACCAAGAGGATAAATCATGAAATGGCAAGGTAGATCAAAACGTAAATTCACAGGTGGCAAACTTAAATCTATTCGAGGTAAACGTAAATTCGAGCTGGGTAGAGAAAACGCTGATACACATATCAATGAAGTAAAAAGGAAGAACATCGCTACTATGGGAGGAAACCGCAAGGTAAGGCTCTTACAGTGCAATATTGCAAATGTAACCAATAAGGCTGATGGAAAGACAGTGACCTCACCAATCGAAAATGTTCTTGAGAACGTTGCTAATGCGCACCATGTCAGACGAAATATAATCACAAAAGGTTCAGTAATCAAAACAGGACTTGGGAATGCAAAAGTTACAAGCCGCCCTGGACAAGATGGCGTTGTCAACGCAGTATTGATTGAGTGAAACACTCAATTTTTTCTTTTTCTGTTTTAGTTTTATTATCAAATTGTTTACATCAATGAAGGTTGCTGGGTATGGACAAACAATTATTATATATACTTGAGATTCTTGAAGAAGATGCAAGAGTAGCTCCTAAAGACATTGCATCTCTTACTGGTATGTCCGTTGACGATGTGAACAAGAAAATCGAACAGCTTGAAAAGTCTGGCATTATCCGCAAGTACAAGACAATCATTGACTGGGACCTTGTCGGTGAGAGTTATGTATATGCTGTGATCGAGTTAAATGTCATACTTGAACGCAAATACGGATACGAGAAGATTGCAGAACGTCTGTATAAATTCCCGGAGGTGCGTTCTGTAAGGCTTCTTTCCGGTGGGTATGACATCGCCCTTACAGTGCGCGGCAAATCAATGAAAGAGGTTGCATTTTTCGTGGCAGAGAAGATCGCTACCCTTGAACAGGTGCAGAGCACAACCACGCACTTTGTCCTGAAGACCTATAAAGAGGACGGCATGATATTACATGAGCCTGAGCATATCAAACGCCTGCCAGTGTCGCCGTAAGAATGATTAGCTGGAGGCAACTTCCATGAGAACCCCATGCAATCCGTCTGTTTTTGTTGCCGACCGGCTTCAAAATGTACCTCCTTCAGGCATCCGGCGTTTTTTTGATCTTGTTTCCGAGATCGATGATGTGATCTCGCTTGGTGTGGGAGAACCTGATTTTATTACTCCATGGCATATCAGGGAAACCTGCATACATTCCATTGAACATGGAGAGACTGCATATACTTCCAATTACGGTCTTCTGGAACTGCGTGAAGAGATTTCTTGGATGTATGATCGGAAACATAACGTCGAGTACAATCCTGCTTCAGAAGTGCTTATCACAACAGGAGTGAGCGAAGCACTGGATATTGCCATCCGTGCCATTGTTAATCCCGGCGATGAGGTGATCGTGAGCCAGCCCTCGTATGTTGCTTATGTACCATCGGTAATATTTTCAGGCGGCATTCCTGTCCCACTTTCGACTACTGTGGAGAACAAGTTCAAAATAACACCAGAAGAACTGGAAGCCGCGATCACCGATAAAACGAAAGCTATTGTTTTCAATTATCCCAATAATCCTACAGGTGCCACCATGGAGAAGAATGATATGGAAGCCATTGCGGATATCGTGGTAGAGCACGACCTGATGGTAATATCCGATGATGTATATGAGTGCCTTACTTATAATGGCAATCATACGTGTTTTGCATCACTTGACGGCATGCGTGAGCGTACCATACTGCTCAACGGTTTTTCAAAGGCTTATGCAATGACAGGTTTCAGGCTGGGGTACGCACTGGGCGCACCTGAAATAATCAATTCAATGATGCTGATACACCAGTACACAATGCTCTGCGCACCGGTTACTGCCCAGATTGGGGGCATTGAGGCGCTAAGGAACGGTGAGGCTGAAATGCAAAAGATGGTGCGCGAATACGACAGGCGCAGAAATCTCATCGTTGGCGGGTTAAATAAGATCGGACTTGAATGTTTCGAGCCTAAGGGCGCATTCTATGCTTTCCCGTCCATTAAGAGCACAGGCTTAACCTCCGATGAGTTCTCACAAAAGCTGCTGAACGAGCAAAAGGTGGCTGTCGTCCCGGGGGATGCATTCGGGAAATCAGGCGAGGGGTTCCTGCGCTGTGCTTACGCTGCATCGCAGGATGACATACGTACTGCACTGGACCGGATCGGGGAATTTGTTGATGGCTTGAAGTAATCTACTTTTCTTGACCTTAAAGGAGTTATCCTCGTAATCATTTTTTCTTTGATATTTCATCAAGTAACTCATAAAGCCGATGTGGTTGCGATTTATACTTGAACTAATCGTACAGAATTGAATTACGGAACATCCTGTATAATAGATTTTTGTTTTTCGATCAATTGTTTTCGGATAGTTAGTTATATATATGGTCCATCAGAATTCTTCATCCCTTGACACTGATAATTCCTGAAAACGAACGTTCTGACGAACCACTTGACACTGAGCAGGTGATCTATCATCCTGATATGATACGAGCCAATGAGTGGGTACTGACCGAATACGAAGCACCGGTACGGGACATCTGTATCTTTGTTCCCTGTTCCAGAAGGAAACCCTATCATGAAAGCCCTTCTCATCATGTGTTTGACCGCGTGATATTCGGTCTGTTAGAACCCGAAGATGTACATGTGGTGGTCTTTGGCACATGCGGTATAACGCCCCGGGAAATTGACACTGAGTATCCTTTCATGGATTACAAGTTCATGCTTGGCAAATGCAATGTCCCGAAAATAAAGAGGGATTTCATAAAGATGGAAAGCAAGAGGCTTGCCCGCTACCTTGAAAAGACCCGACACAACTACAAACACAGGATCGCATATTGCATCGGGGATTTCAGGACCGCCATGGAAAAGGCAGTTGAGATGGTGGACATTCCTGTTAACATCGTGCCTAAAGAAGAGACCCTTCAGGCAAATGTTAAGCCGGACATGAGATTCATCTATGGCAGCCTTAGCAGCAGGGAATACCTGCAGGATTTTTCAGATGCTATAACAAGTACGCGGTCTCTTCCAAAACGTACCATTGGAACAAAAGGGGAGTTACTGGTCAATGATACGGACTGGTATCTTTTGTAACTTCCAACGATGCATGGCGTTTCCTGATATTTTCTTTCAAAATTTGAAGGTGCCTGCGTATAATATATATGCACTGATGCTGTAATTTGCATCATACGAATCATACAGATTCAACTTATAGGTCCAAGATAAACCGGAGTAACAATGACATTAATGGAAGATGCGAAAAACGGGATCATCACACCCCTGATAAAAGCTGTTGCTGAATCCGAAGGTATCGATGCCGAGACAGTGCGGTCCTGCGTTGCAAAGGGGCTGATAACCATCCCGAAGAACATCGTGGGAAGATCCAGACCCATGGGCATCGGGAAGTACATGAGCACAAAGGTAAATGCCAATATCGGAACATCCCGGGATTACGTGAACATCGATATGGAAGTTGAGAAATCAAAGGTTGCGAAAGCCTGTGGTGCTGACACGCTCATGGACCTCTCGACCGGTGGCGACCTTGACCTCATCAGGCGGAGAATCATGGATTCGGTGGACATGCCTCTTGGAACGGTTCCGATCTACCAGGCTACGGCTTCGCATAAGGTCGTTGTGGATATGACCTCTGATGACATGTTCAATGCAGTGCGAAAGCATGCTAAGGACGGTGTGGACTTTGTGACTATACATTCGGGCGTCAATCTGCATGCACTGGAACGCCTCAGAAAAAGTGACCGGATAATGAACGTGGTAAGCCGTGGTGGTGCGTTTACCATTGCATGGATGATCCATAATGGGGAAGATAACCCTTTCTACAGGGAGTACGACTACCTGCTTGAAATCGCCCGTGAATACGATATGACAATAAGCCTCGGGGACGGTATGCGTTCGGGCTGCATCCATGATTCATCAGATAGACCTATGTTTACGGAATTCGTCACGTTGGGGGAACTGGTCAAACAGGCACGTTCTGTGGATGTCCAGAGTTTTGTGGAAGGACCGGGACACCTGCCTGTAAATGAGATCGAACTGAGTGTCCGCAGCATGAAAGAGCTATGCGACGGTGCACCGCTGTACTTTTTAGGACCCCTTGTGACTGATATCGCACCCGGATACGACCATATTACAGGCGCCATCGGCGGTACGGTTGCCGGGATGTACGGTGTGGATTTCCTGTGTATGACGACACCATCAGAACACCTTGCACTGCCTACTGCCGAAGATATCAGGGAAGGTGCTACTATCACGAAGATAGCTGCACATGCTGCAGACCTCGTGAAAGATGGGCAGTGTGAGCGTGCACGTGCACGGGATATCGAGATGGCTAAGGCACGCAGGGATCTGGACTGGGAAGCGCAGTACCGCCTTGCTATCGATGGCAAGCGTGCACGGGATATCCGGGAGAACAGGATCACTAGCAGTGATGCATGTTCCATGTGCGGTGAACTCTGCGCCATGAAGATCGTGAAGGATGCTCTTGGGGATAACGGGGAATAGGGCTGGTAAACTGGGTTAGCCGATATTATGTTGTACACGGTTTCATAAACTAGGAATGGTCTTACGTGCAGCGATAATGATATCCGCGCCCGTATTTTTTATTAATAGAAGTAGCTGATTTTATAAATTCTATCGATGAACAGGCACAGTTCCAAAATCCAGTTATTTTGGCATTTATCGCATCAAACAATTTTCTAGATTGATGACGATGCCAATCGAAATCGATGCAAATCAATGTTAATCAGTACCTTAAAATAACTGGAAAATGATATTGTGCCCTTCGTGAGTAACATTATTGACCCTGATCATCAACATATTTATTCAAAACGTCTAATGTAACCTGTCCTGTCGTTGCTAAAAAATATGACCTTGACCAAAAAGCATCTTTCCACAATAATTGTTTCACTTCTGGAAATTTTC
>CAZQWP010000073.1:0-7449 GCA_964597005.1 uncultured Methanosarcinales archaeon
ACGACAAATAAAAAAATAAAGAGAAGCTATGCCCTATTCAGGCGGAGTTAAGGTTTAAATCCAATATCAGCGTGTCAAATGATGGAGATTCTTATTATTTCTATAATTAACTATATATAAGATAGCCATGTTACTATGTCACACTGTAACACGATTGGGCCAAATTAAATATTTTAATAAACATGATAACCAAATGGTAAATCCAAAGGATGGGTACAATGTCAGAAATTGGAAAAAAAGTTAGAATTGAGCGGATAATGAACAGAGATAGCAGAAATATGGTGATAATCCCCATGGACCATGGCATCTCTGATGGTCCTATAAATGGCTTGATAAACATAGCTGATACGATTAACAGTGTGGCGGAAGGCGGTGCAGATGCAATACTTATGCAGAAGGGCATGATCAAACACGGACACAGGGGATACGGGCACGATATCGGACTTATAGTCCACATTAGTGCATCAACATCATTGGGTCCTGACCCAAATAACAAAGTGCAGGTCTGTACAGTAGACAAAGCTATGAAAGTGGGTGCGGATGCTGTATCCATACATGTAAATATTGGATCCGAGACCGAATCTGACCAGCTTCAAAAACTGGGTCATGTTGCTGAGCAGTGCGATGAATGGGGAATTCCGCTTCTCTCCATGATGTACCCCCGGGGAAAAAATGTAAAAAACCCGCATGACCCTGAACTTGTAGCGCATGTTGCCCGAATTGGCGCAGAACTTGGTTCTGACGTCATCAAAACCGTCTACACTGGAGATACCGATTCTTTCAGGGATGTGGTAAAAGGCTGTCCCGTTCCCATCGTGATCGCGGGTGGACCAAAAACAAATACAGACCGGGAATTCCTTGAGATGATACACGGTGCCATTGAAGCAGGTGCAAGGGGCGTTGCTATTGGACGAAATGTGTTCCAGCATGAGAACCCGATTATAATGACACGTGCAATAACAGAAATCGTGCACAGGAATAAATCAGTTGATGAGGCGTTAAAGATACTTGCATGATTCCGAAAGAATAAAATTGTTTAAAGTATGATTCTGTGGTTATATGAGCAACAAAACCGTATGGATAAAAGCTGATGAGGGCGACTGGGAAGACCGAAAAGGGAGGATCACCACCGGACTTGAATCGGGTGTAGATTGTGTACTGGTAAATAGTGAAGATGTAAAAAAGGTTCGGGAACTAGGGGATATCAAGGTTGCAGCGTTTGCCTATGACGACAAATCCAGTGCAGATACCGTAGTCGTTGGAAAAGGTGGTGAAGGTGATGGTACAAAGCCTCTACCAAGCGATTTTAGTGGGTCCATGGACATCTCAACTGCCGCCCGCCTTACAGGAAAAGGCGTTGAAGTTGCAGGGTATGTAGTAATCCGAGACAAAAGATATGAAGAGTTTGCAGTGGAACTCGGTAAAGTGTGTGATCATATACTTACCATCGGAACAGACTGGAAGGTCATCCCGCTTGAGAACCTAATCGCAAACCTGCAGGATAAGGATGTTAACATCATTTCAGGTGTGAGGAACGCAGACGAAGCAAAACTGGCACTGGAGACACTGGAACATGGTTCGGATGGTGTACTGTTGGATACCGATGATTCGACCCAGATAAAAGGAATCGTTGCGGTTGCAGAGCAAACAGGTGTTGAAATTGTGGATATTGTCTCAGCGGTCATCACAAAAGTCGAGCCCGTGGGCATGGGAGACCGTGTTTGTGTTGATACCTGCAACCTGATGTCAAGGGGCGAGGGTATGCTTGTAGGTTCCCAGTCAAACGGACTGTTCCTTGTGCATTCCGAATCAGAGGAAAGTCCCTACGTTGCATCAAGACCGTTTCGGGTGAATGCCGGTGCAGTACATGCCTATGTGCGTGTAGGGAATAAGACAAGATACCTTTCCGAACTTGAATCCGGGGACGAGGTGACGATCGTTGATTCGGATGGGAACCAGAGAACAGGTATCGTCGGGCGTGTTAAGATCGAACGCAGACCATTGATGCTTGTGGAAGCCGATGTGAATGGAACGGTTATCAAGACTATCCTGCAGAATGCTGAGACCATCAAACTGGTAGGCAAGGATGGAAATCCGACATCAGTTGCAGAACTTAAAAAAGGAGATGAAGTGCTGGTGCACTTTGAGGATACAGCACGGCATTTTGGTATGAAGGTCGAGGAAACCATCATTGAAAAATAAAGGTTTACAGCACTCAACTAAAATAGTAGCTTAGTGTACCATGGTTCTTTCTGACGGCACATACACGAAATATCAGGAATAAAATAATTGTTGATGCGATTTTCATGGTAAGGATCGGAAAATTTAACCTTGACAGGAAAGCAGCAATCGTTGCTGCAATTGGAGATAATCCTGTAGAGACTGCAAAAACCGCAAAAGAGCTTGGAGCAGACATTCTTGAGATCCGGATCGACCTGCTGGGTATCAAGGACCTGAAGGATGCAAGACAGGTTATAGAGAGAGTCAAATCCACTACAAAACTTCCCTGTATCGTGACCAACAGATCACAAACCGAAGGTGGCAGGTGGGCAGGCAGTGAAGAAGACAGAATCGCATTACTACTTGGTGTCTTGTCCTTTGTTGATGCAGTGGACATTGAGCTGTCTTCAGACGATATTATGCTCAATCTTCTTATTGCTAAGGCAAGGACATCAGAAAAAACCGTGATAATATCATCGCATGATTTTGCAGCAACCCCAACTGTTGCAGAAATGAAAAAAATGCTGGACGAGTCTTTCAAATTGGGTGCTGACATTGCAAAGCTGGCAGTGATGCCAAATTCAAGGCAGGACGTTCTGGACCTGCTGCAGGTCACACTGGACGCCAAGGAACCGGTATGTACCATTTCCATGGGAGACATGGGAATACACACCAGAATCGTTGCTCCGTTCTATGGTTCCGTATTGATCTATGGCTCTGTGAACAATGCTGTTGCACCCGGGCAGCTTAAAGTTGATGAATTAAAAGCCGCTATGGAGATGCTTTTATGAAAACTGTCTTTGCAGTTTTTGGTGACCCTATAGAACATTCACTCTCACCCATCATGCATAATTCCGCATTTGAAAAACTCGGCATGGATTGCGTGTACCATGCCTTCCGGGTAAAGCGTGAACAACTGTACGATGCTCTCCTTGGTGCAAAGGCAATGGGCTTTGGGGGTGTGAACCTGACGGTTCCCCTCAAGGAAGAAGCACTTAAGACCGTTGATGCCGACCCTCTGGCTACCATGATTGGTGCTGTGAATACCGTGGATTTTAAAGATGGGATACGTGGCTACAACACTGACGGCATGGGTGCAAAGCGTGCACTTGCAGATGCAGGCGTTGAAGTTGCAGGTGCAAAGGTGCTGATCGTGGGTGCAGGTGGTGCAGCAAGGGCAATCGGTTTCCAGTTTGCCAGTGACGATGCCGATGTTACCATAGCAAACCGGACAGAAAAACGCGCATTGGGACTTGCACGGGACGTTAGCGGCGTTGGAAAGGCACAGGGTACAGGGCTGGAGAAACTTAAAGACCTGATCAAAAAAGCGGACATCCTTGTAAATTCAACAACTGTGGGAATGTTTCCAAATACAGGCGAGTCGATAGCAACCTCAGACCAGATGCACTCAGAACTTACGGTGTTTGATATCGTGTACAATCCCCTTGAAACACGTCTGCTCAGGGAAGCTAAGACTGCAGGCGCAACTACTGTAAATGGTATGATGATGCTTATCTACCAGGGCGCTGAGGCATTTAAGATCTGGAAAGGGGTAGAAACCCCAATCGATGTTATAAAGAAAGCAGTCATGGAGGCACTTTCAAAGTGAAGATGCTGATAATAGGGGGAACCGGGGAAACCGGACAGTGGTTCGCCCATTTTTTCAAGGAACATGGCTACGAGGTGACTGTATGGGGAAGCGGTCGCCGCATTGAGGTAGCCGAGAATATGGGAGTTGAGTTTGCACGTGATCTTGACAGTGCCATTTCAGAGAGCGATGTGGTAGTTGTTTCGGTTCCCATTGATGTTACCCCGAAAGTTATCGCAGAAACCGCTCCAAAGATGAAGGCAGGCAGCCTGCTCATGGACGTCACCTCCCTCAAGGTGAAACCCCTTGAAGCGATGATGAAATACGCACCTGAAGAGGTAGAGATAATTGGTACACATCCAATGTTCGGACCTTCCATACCGAGCATGCACGGACAGATCATGATCATGACGCCGGTTCATGAGAGATGCAAAAAATGGTTTCCTGTTATGAGGTCTCTCTTTGAGGAGAACGGCGCACATATTGAGATAATCGGTGCAAAGGAACATGACCGATTTGTGTCAGTGGTTCAGGGGCTTACGCATTATACATACATAACCATTGGAACAACGTTCACGAAGCTTGATTTTGATGTGAGCGAGTCACGCAGGTTTATGAGCCCGGTGTATGAGATAATGGTGGATTTCGTGGGCAGGATACTTAACCAGAACCCTTACCTCTATGCCCTGATACAGATGGAGAACCCTGAGGTCCTTAAAGTGCACGAGGCGTTCAGTGAGGAATGCATCGTCTTATCCAATATGGTCAGGGAGCACGATGTGGAGTCGTTTGTCCGGAAAATGAAGGCTGCAGCCGCTCATTTTGGTGATACGTCATCGGCACTGCGCAGGTCGGACAAACTCATCAATTCAAAGATAAACGAGTTCGACGAACTCGTCCGTTCCATTGGAAAAGAATGTGGATTAGTCCATATTTACTCAGGAGTGACACATGTAGGGACAATTGAAAAGGTAACACCAAAGGAGATAATCCTCTCAAGTGGCAGCAGAAGCATACCACTGAAGATAGAAAACATCTCCATGTTATCGGATAATGATCTCAGAGAATGGAAGATCAAAAACCTGAACTGCCCGCAACGGGATATATCGGTGTTGATCCCGGTAGGTGCTGACCCTGAAACACTGCTGGGTGTTATTGCAACTACTGAGAAGATCGTGGCTGCCAAAATTATTGATACTTACGCAGGAATTAAAGGTAAACAGCAGTTGAGCGTGACCTACCGAATTAGGGTCATGGGAGATGAGACGCCAAATAAGGTACTGGATGACATCACAGGGTTACTGTGCGGTCTCGGCTGTGAGTTAAGAGGTTAATTTTCAGTTTTTCGATGCGACACATTGATCTAGTTGTCTTCCGGAACTTACCAGTGTTCATTTAAGCAATTCGTATAGGGGATGTAATTATGGATGAGCATTTCGAGACGCGGTTCTGGGAAATCGACCTTATGCGGGGTCTTGCAATAGTTCTGATGGTGGTATTTCATCTGCTTTACGACCTCAATTACTTTATTGGGTATGGTTTTGATCTGAACTCGGGTCTATGGATGTATGTCGGACGTTCAGCAGCAATTCTTTTTATCCTTCTTTCAGGGATCTCGCTGAGCTTGAGTTTTTCAAGAACTATAATACTAAAGAACACCGGGCAGAAAGTATACCTGAAGTATCTCAAAAGGGGTTGCAGGATATTTTCATGGGGGATGGTGATCACCTTCATGACATGGCTATTTTTAGGGAAAGGAGTTATTGTGTTTGGCATACTCCATTTTATCGGGGTTTCGATCATTCTTGCATACCCTTTTTTACGATTCCGTGATAGCAAGAACTTCTTGACCGGCGTGGTTATCGTACTGTTAGGGTTGTATTTGGGGAACTTTACTTTTGACAGCCCATGGTTGCTTTGGCTTGGACTCAGACCACATGATTTCTATACTCTGGACTATTTCCCAATCTGTCCCTGGCTCGGGGTAACCTTGATCGGTGTCTCCGCTGGAAATTTCCTCTACCATGGCTACACAAGACGATTTAATATCCGGGAGGTATCCAGCTACCTGCCCGTACGATTAGGCTGTATGGTCGGGAAAAAATCGTTGTTCATATATCTGATTCACCAGCCCGTGCTGATCGGTTTGTTGTACTTACTGGGTTTTTCAGACATTTGGATTTTATGGCAGTGAATTTTTGTCCTATTAAGGGCGGGAGGAGACGACTGTCCTTAACGTTGCCCACCATCTTTCTTTTTCATGAAAAAAAACAAAGACATCCCACCCTTTATTATGGAAAATTTCACAGTTCATTTCATAACTGAGCTCAAAGTAATAGGTTGCTCTTGCTATATCCCCATGAACATCAATTATGGGTTTATCACCGTTGGAGTAAGAAGATCACCGTTTTAAAACGGTGATAAATTTGTGAAGATTTTTTTAATTGATAGGTTTTCTTCATCAATACTTCCATATGTTCACAAAAAATCCGTAATACGCATCTGCCTCTCATCCAGCTTCTCTAGTTTTGACAAACTGACTCCAAGTAAACGAAACTTTTCCCTTCCCATAAACTCTCGAATCAATTCCCTTATTGTCCTTTTGATCACATCGGAGTTGGATTCACAGGCACCAAGCGTCTTAGAACGTGTATAGGTCGAAAAATCCTCGAAACGAACCTTCAGCGTTACGGTCCTGAACAGGAACTTCTTTTTCACAAGAGAATGGTACACATCATCGGCAAGTGAATCGAGCACCTTTTCTATAATCTCCGGGTCTGCCGTATCCTCATCGAAGGTATCCTCCTTGCTGATGGACTTGACCTCCCCGCGCTCTTTCACCTCACTAAGATCGATGCCCTTCGCCATCTGGTACATAGCAAAACCGAACTTACCAAATCTTTCGATCAGTAACTGCACATCACAAGCCGCCAAGTCCCCAATCGTCTCAATACCCATCTCCTTTAATATCACAACACTCTTTTTTCCGATACCTGGGATTCTAGCGGCAGGCAAGGGTGAAAGGAACCTATTTACCTCCATAGGCGTTACAACTATGATACCATCGGGCTTCTTAAAATCCGAGGCGATCTTTGCGATCACCCTGTTGGGGGCAACACCGATCGAGCAGGTCAGTCCTTCCTTAAGAACTACTTCATTTTTGATACTTTGTGCAAGTTCAACAGCACTTTCATAATTTTCCACGTACCCGCTCACATCCAGATACGCCTCATCCACACTCGTCTGCTGGAACCTGTTCGTAAAACTCCTTAAGATTTCCATGATCCGTGTAGATACATCCTTGTACAGCTTCATGTTCACCGGCAGGAACACGGCATCGGGGCACAGCCTGTAAGCCTTTGAAATGGGCATTCCGGAACGTATACCATACTCTCTCGCCTCGTATGAACACGTGCTGACAACACCCCGTCCAGAACCGTTTTTAGGATCAGATCCGACAACTACGGACATCCCTTTCAGTTCTGGTTTCTCCCTAACCTCCACTGCAGAGAAGAAACCATCCATATCTACATGGAATATTATCCTGTTCCTGAATGACTGCATCAGTAAATACTTTGGTTGCAGAATTGAAATCCTTAACCGTCATTTCAATGATATTACTATCTTTTAGAAAAGTAATT
>CAZQWP010000074.1:0-7447 GCA_964597005.1 uncultured Methanosarcinales archaeon
ATAAATAGACTACATAAGGCAACTGATTTATTTAATTGTAAATGGTCACCGAGTTGCTTTTGTCCAAAAAAGTAGCAACAAGCCAATAAAAATTCTTATCCGATCACCAATGGAAGCCACTGGATGATGTACAGGAAACTGTAAAGTTCGTGCAGTTGCAGGCAAATTCTGTTGGCAAGAACCAGTACAAAAGCCTGTGTCTCATTAACAGCGTATGGAACAATGAGGTCCGGAACTGGGCAGGAAGTTTCGTTCATCAGCGTATGGTGCTGTTCCTGTATTAACTTGAAAGCGGGACACTCATTGTTAATGGAACATCAAAGACTGCAGAAAGCTTTAAGTTCTGGCACTCTACCGAGGATCAGAAAATGACACTTGCCGATGAAATGGCTGGTTTTATTGAGGGTACGGAATACTTCACGGTCAGTGACGTTATGTCACGTTTTGGTTTAAACTCCCGCGGGGCAGAGATGTATCTGGATGAAATGGTGAAGAAAGGAAAGCTTGTTGATGTGGGACTTGAAAAACCGAAATATACTAAATCAAAACTCAGCTGAGCATTTCATTATTTACCACGAATCTCGCTTACCTTTTGCTTCAGCATCTCGCTCAATAATTTACCATCGACCTTGCCCCTGAACTCTGCCATAACAACTCCCATCAATGGACCAACTGCAGCAATACCTTTTTCCCTTACAAAGTCATGACGGCTTGCTACCATACCTTCAATGAATTTCTCGATTTCAGCAGTGTCGATACCTGTTAACCCAAGGTTGGATATGGCTTCCTTTGCGCTCAGGTACGGCTCCTTTGCTAGCAAGCGCAGTATCTTATCTATTCCCTCTTTTGCAACCTCGCCATCTGCAAGAACGTCGAATAACTGGATGAAGTGTCCATCCGTGAGATTATTAACCTCCACACCATCACGTTTGAGTTCAGGCACTGTGCCTGTTAAGGTTCTGACGATAAGGGTAGCATTGACGTTTGTATTATCTTTGAAACGCCGGACCTGTTCCTCAAAAAAGGGCAGGTCTTTTGAATATACTATTTTATCTGCTAGTTCCTTATTTAAACCGAACTCTTCTTCGAACCGCTTTCCCCGCTCGCTCAGAAGTTCAGGTACTTCAATTGACGCAAAATATTCATGAGATATAGTGACCTGCGGAACATCCGTTTCAGGATACATCCTTGCAGCACCCGGGAGCGGTCTCATGTATGCGCTATTGCCATCCGGGAGAGCCCGGCGCGTCTCTTCGGGAATATATTCAAGTGCTTCCTTTGCACGGATAATGACAGCTTCCATTGCACCATGGGCACGCTTTTCTTTATCAGCGACCATCACAACTGCATCATCTTCCTGTGCGCCCACCGTCTGGCGGAGTGCCTCGACCTCACAATCGGTTATTCCGTAATTTGGAAGTTCATCGGTATGGAATATACCTCCTACTCCTGATGATTTGGCACGGTCCGAAAATTCGGTTCCAAGACGTCGCCCTGACTGGACCTCCCTTCCAACAAATCCTGCGAATTTCGGAAGGATCACTGCAAGTACCTTTCCCTTTTTGAGCGCTTTCCTGATGACCTTTGATTTGGTATCTGCAAAAACATCTGTGACATCAAATATCTTCTCAGGGACCCAGGCACTTCTTTGTAGCAGTTCCTCCCTGATATCAAGGAGATTTGCCTGCCGCTCAACCTCATTTTCCACAATAGTTTCAATAAGGTCGAGTGCCTGAACTCCTTTTACCTCAACCCGCGCACCCTTTGCTATGGAAATGTTCACATCCTGGCGGATGGTACCGAGCCCGCGTTTGACCTTGCCGGTGGAACGCAGGAGCATCCCTATTTGCTGTGCCATTTCCTTTGCATGGGCAGGTGAGACAATATCCGGAGCTGTCCCGATCTCCACGAGCGGGATTCCGAGGCGGTCCAGTGAATACACGATGGAATCGCCCACCTCTTCTATTTTCTGGGCAGCCTCTTCTTCAAGGCATAGCACATCCACTCCAACGCGACCTTCTGATGTATCAAGGTAACCATCCTTGGCAAGGAATGCGGTTCTCTGGAAACCTGAAGTGTTCGAGCCGTCCACCACGATCTTTCGCATCATGTGCAACTGGTCAACAGGATGCATGTTCAAAAGCTTTGTAATGGTAAGTGCAATACCAAGAGCCTCACTGTTCAACTCGCGCGGCGGTTCCTCATCATATTCAACGAGGCACGTGGTGTCATATGCCTTGTAGATATACTTTCGTTTTACCTTGGTCTGCTCAAGGGCTGCCTTGTCGGTTTCGCCCATCTCACTTGCTGTCGGGCGCAAGTACCTGAAAAACTCAAAGTTCGACTCCCCTGTATCCCGTATTTTAGTTGGACACCTGCAGAACAGTTTCTCTTTTGAGTTCAGTTGCTGATGAATCTCAAGTCCGCATTTCAGCCCAAGTTCAACGTAGTCGAATTTTTTGCTCATGGAAAACCTCACCAAAATTTCGTATACCTATGTTCAACAATCTACCCAACAAACTGCCTGAGGAAGTATAAAGTTATTGTTTAATTTAGCTGCTTAGTTATCGCTGTATCCCAATTCTGCTTTTCTTTTTTGCACCAGTCCGAATTCACCGTTCGATCTAAACGTACATGTTTGAATTTTGCGTCAACCTTTGCGTCAACCTTTGCGTCAACCTTTGCGTCAACTTATTTGATGACATAAAATGTTGCTTTACCCGTGCCTTTTGGTTCAACAATGTTTAATTCAATCAGCTTTTTTATTTCCTTGTGTGCTGCCTGCCGGGATATTTCAAACATATTCTGAATCTCGCTGCTTGTTATTCGACCGTTTGAAATTAGGTGTTCAATGATTTTTGTCTGCTTTCCTGTAATAGCAATCTGTCCTTCAGCTTCTTTTTTATGCTTTTCCAGTGAAAGCTGCAATACTTGCTCTTTTACTTTTGAGATCGAAAGAAGAACACCATCAGTGAAATATTCAAGCCATTCTGTAAGGTCAAGTGTTTTCTGGTCAACAGATTTTAAAGCATTATAATATGCATTCCTGTCGCTGTCTTAATAGTCATCCAGTGTAAAAAATTTCTTTATATCAAATTCCTTTAAATACAGGATAAGGGTTGCCAGTGCCCTTGCTGTTCTGCCGTTGCCGTCAACAAAAGGATTTATCCTTACAAATTCATAATGGGATAATCCTGCTACAATGACAGGTTCAAGTTTAAAAGATGCCTCCGAATTGGTCCACTCAATTAATTCATTTGTCAATTTCGGCACTTTTATGGATGCTGGTGGCATAAATACCACTTCACCTGTTGATGTGCTGCCCACATATACCTGAACATCCCGGTATCTGCCTTCATATTTCGGATATTCCAGTGTATTTTCAGATATATTTTTATGCAGTTTCAAAAGGATCTTTTCAGTAACTTTTCCATGTTCCTGATATTCTTCAATATTTTCCAGAACCTTAAGATAGTTCAACACTTCCTGCTGCGCTTTCCTTGTCGCTGTTATTTTTCTGCCCTGAGCGAACTGGCTGACCTCTTCTAAGGTGAGCGGGTTTCCTTCTATAGCTGTTGATGCATGTGCAGCTTTTATCAATGCATCTCTTCTTAGGGATACTTCCCACTTTGGCACAAGATAGGCATTTAGTATGGTGTCTCTTGCTGAAGTGATGTCAACAAGGTTTTTTACTATCCTGTGGGTGTATGTGAAATTTGGACTATACATTTTCTTTCCCGTCCACCGCTCTTTTAACCTCCTCTGGCGGTTCGCTTTCCCACATCTTCCTTATTTTCACGCTTTTGAGAGATGGCATTACCTTTCGAATATGTTCTCTCACAGCCTTCTGAAGCGATTCATCGATCTCAGGAAGTTCGACCTCGACATATTCTTTAGGTAACTCCTCTCCAACCACGAGGGTATGTGAAATATCCGGATGGTGTCTTTTTGCTGTCACCAGGGAATCTAAAGCATCCCTCCACTGTGAAGCCCATGGTGAATCCGGTATGTCGGTATGGTTGACCTTACTGCGGGAAACCTTCACCACATCAAGATGGCATGCATTGACACATGCGCCACAGTAGGTACAATAATCCTCGACGATTGCGATTTTTCTGTCAGCCGGGACATACCAGAGATGGGATGGGCACACATTAAAACAACCATGGCAGCCCTGTGGGTCGCACTTATCGATGTGGTCTTCGACCAGCGTGATCTCGCCCTCGAATGGTTTTTTGATGTCAACTGCCTCATATGGACACACTGTTTTACACCATGTGCAGAGGGTGCACTTTTCATCATCGATAGTCACATTTCCCTTGAATGCGGGTGCTTCACATGGACGCTCGCCTTTTACGCGTATCGCATTTTCGGGACATATATCCTGACATAGGACACAGTAGTCGCACTTATCCTCATCAACCAGAATCTGCTCAAACGGTCTGGGATCAGTGGGCGTTGGTTCTCGTTCAACCAGAATAAAAGCATCACAGAACCTTGCACATATGCCGCAGAAATTGCATTTGTCATGGTCAATCTCAATCTCGCCTACTGCATCTTTTTTAAGTGGTGCTATCTGCTCTTTTTTTGGAAAGGTGAACTCGACCTTAATTGCCTCTTCGGGGCATGCTGCCTCACACAAAATACAAGGCAGGCACTTTTCATTGATCTTCACATATGAATCATAAGCAGGATACAATTCTTTCTCAGGCAGTTCCCCTTCATATCCCATAGTAATGGCATGGACCGGACAGAAATTTGCACACATACCACAGAAGGAACATTTATCGATATCCATCATGACAGGGGGTGCGTCCAGTCCTGTGGCGATCTCATGCATGGGTCCGAGTTCAAGTGCCCTGCTAGGACACAGACTCACACACAGTCCGCATCCTGTGCACCGCTTGTAATCGTAATCAAGGAGCTTTCGGGATTTTTCAGTCTCCTGTGTGTATATAAAATGCGAATCCCGTATGTCCATCTTTTTTGTGATGGTGATACTTTTTTCCTCACCCTCTTGTGTCATTTAAGTGTCTCCGGGATCTCGGACCCGATAGGTCCCATTTTCTTTAAATCCTCAACAAAGCTCTTGATGGTTTCTGCAAACCTCTCTCCTTCTGCTGCCGAGATCCACTCGACCTTAAGGCGCTCAGGTTTTATCTCGATATTTTCCAGCACTCCTTTAAGGACATCCATTCGCTGTCTGGCGTTATAGTTGCCATGGACATAATGGCACTCTTCAAGCCGGCATCCTGCAACCAGCACCCCGTCCGCACCGCCTTCAAACGCCGTAAGTACGAATTCCGGATCAACACGACCGGCACACATCACCCTGATTATCCTGACGTTTGTCGGATACTGGATTCGGGATGTTCCGGAAAGGTCAGCGCATGCGTAACTGCACCAGTTGCACAGAAAAGCAACAATGAGCGGAAACTCGTCTTTAACCTCTACTGCAGCCTTCACCTGTGCCAGTATCTGCTCATCCGTATAATTTCGCATACATATTGCATCTGCCGGACAGGCTGCACTGCATGTCCCGCAACCGTGGCAGGAAACCTCATCCACGACTGCCTTTTTATCAACAATCTTTATGCTGCCGAACCTGCATACTTCTTCGCATAATTTGCAACCTATGCATTTTTCAGGATTTACATATGCACTCAGGGGATCTGCAGTAAGCTCACCTTTGCTCAGGAGTCTAAATACCCTGGCAGCGGCTGCACCCCCTTGGGCAATGGATACCTGGATTTCTTTGGGTCCTGATGCACATCCTGCGATAAATACTCCGTTTATGTGTGCATCAACAGGTTTCATTTTCGGGTGTGCGATGGAGAAGAACATGTCAGGACGCCTGGAAAGGTTCAGCATCCTGGCTATCGGCTCTGACGTTTCGTTTGCTTCAAAGCCGGTTGAAAGCACCACAAGATTATACGGCTCTTCCCTGATCTCATATTCAAGAGTATCCTCGAACCGAAGCCTCGGTTTTTTATCGCTGCCAAATAATACCTCTGCCACCTTACCGCGAATGAAATCAATTCCCATTGACTGTGTTCGCTCATAATATTCCTCGTACATCTCACCGGATGCCCTGATGTCGATGTAATGGATCACAATATCCATCTTTGGATAGCGCTCTTTGAGAATCTGGGCATTCTTCATTGCCGACATGCAGCATACACGTGAACAATAGGGATTCCCTACCGTCGCGTCCCTTGAGCCCACACATTGGATGAATGCAACACGGCAAGGCAGTTCATTGCTGGATGGTACCACAACTCTGCCACGAGTGGGACCGGAAGCGTTAAGCATGCGTTCAAGTTCCATATTGGTGACCACGTCAGGAGAAATACCATATCCATACTCTTCTTTACGGGATGCATCGAATAACTGGTATCCTGTTGCTACAATGATTGCTCCGACAGTGAGTGAAAACTCCTCAGCTTTTGAGTCGTAATCGATCGCTTCTGCCGGACACGCCTGTTTGCAGAGACCGCACCCAACGCAGTATTCACTATCAATGCACACTACTCTGGGAACTGCCTGTGGAAACGGCATATAGATTGCTTTTGTCTTTCCAAGTCCGAAATCGAACGGGTTTGCAATTTCAACAGGACACACGACCGAACACGCATCCACGCAACCTTTGCATTTGCTTTCTGAAACGTATCTCGGTTTTTTCACACCTTTGACCTGGAAATTCCCAACTGAACCTGTTATGTCCGTTATCTCGGAAAATGTGTAAAGATCGATGTCTGGATGGTTCTGTACCTCCGTCATCTTTGGTGCAAGCACACAGATAGAGCAGTCGTTTGTCGGGAATACCTCGTTTAGAAGTGCCATCTTGCCGCCGATAGAGGGTTCCTTTTCAACCATATATACATGAAAGCCGCTATCTGCAAGATCAAGTGCTGCCTCTATTCCAGCAACACCACCGCCAATTACAAGTACATCTTTGTTTACCTGGATTTTTTTGGTCTTTAATGGCTCAAGATACCTTGCTCTGGCAACACCCATTTTTACCAGGTCAAATGCTTTCTGGGTTGCCATCTGGGGGTTATCGATATGCACCCACGAACATTGTTCACGAATGTTCACTATCTCGAGCATATAGGGATTAAGTCCCGCTTTCTCAAGCAGGTTTTTAAACATCTGTTCATGCAATTTTGGTGAACATGCTGCAATAACAATACGGTCAATATTGTGTTCTTTTACGTCATTGCTGAGTGATTTCTGCCCTGAATCCGAACACATGAAATCGATGTCCTTAACAATTGTAACATCATCTAATTTACCTGTATTTTCGCGGAGGATATCAACATTTATGACGTTTGCAATATTTAACCCGCAGTGGCAGATGTATACTCCGATTCGCATTTGAATGGCTCCTTTTGCTAGTGTTTGATACGTTTAAATAGTGATATAGTTTTGGATAGTGGAATCAAGT
>CAZQWP010000075.1:0-7405 GCA_964597005.1 uncultured Methanosarcinales archaeon
ATGGTTCAAAGAATGAAGCAAGAAGCTCCATGCGTAAGCGTGGAGTAGTTCACTTTGTACAGTCACAACCTCCAACCTTGCCTTTAGTGAGGTGTTTCATCTCATGTGCCAATTTGTGGGCAGATGAACCTGTAATAGAAATACGTTTATCTTCAAGTTCTTGGATGTTGATTCTCCAATCAAGCAACAAGAGAAGTTATCTGGGAAAGCGTATCAATAAAAATGTCAACTTCTTCCTGCGTGCTGTATAGTCCAAAGGACGCCCTCACAGTACCTTCAACACCAAGGAATCCGATGCTCGGCATGGCACAGTGGTAACCGCTCCGGACACATATCTTTTTGGTCTCATCAAGGATCATGGCAACATCATGCGGGTTAAGTCCCTTCACGTTAAAAGGCACAACTGAGGCACGTTTATCCGGACCGTATACCTCAACAGAAGGCAGCTCTTCAAGGCGCGAAGCTGCGTTCCTTGCAAGAGCGGTTTCATGACGTTCGATATCCTCAGTTCCGATTTTCAGTACATATTCCACAGCCCGTCCGAGCCCGATAACACCCGGTAAGTTCGGCGTTCCGGCTTCAAATCTGGCAGGTGACGGTTCCAGTTCAAAACCACTGGTGTTGACCGCATGCACAGTGCCCCCACCAAAGTATGTAGGCTCAAGAAGATCAGGTTCCTTCACATACAACACACCCGTACCCTGAGGTCCGAGCAGACCCTTGTGACCTGGGGTTGCAAAAAAATCACAATCTATAGCACCCACATCAACCGGCATGTGACCTGCCGACTGTGACCCGTCGATCAGGACCTTCGCACCCCCCCTGTGTGCAATCTTCGTAATCTTAGAAACGTCCGTTATCGAGCCAAGCACATTGGATACGTGGGTAACCGCCACAAGACGCGTACGGTCGGTCAGGGCTTTTTCAACATCTTCCGGAAGGATGATTCCGTCTGGATCGGGGTCGATGATCGTCACCTCAACTCCCAGCTTACGCAAACGTATCCATGGAAGAAGGTTCGAATGGTGCTCGATAAGAGTTGTTACGATATGGTCCCCGCTTATCCATTCCAGTCCGTGTGCAACCATGTTGATGCTCTCGGTGGCGTTCTTTGTAAAAATTGTTTTCGTGGGATTGACATTCAGGAATTTAGCCACATTCTCCCGTGCATCCTCATAATGATTGGTAGCCTCTCGGGCAAGCCTGTGGGCACCGCGTCCATGGTTGCCAGCGTATTTGTAGAAATATTCGTTCATTGCCGCTACCGCCTGGACCGGTGTCTGGGTAGTGGCAGCGCTATCTAGATAAATAACTTCCCTTAATACCGGAAAATCTTCGCGAACAGCGAGAACATCATACATGTTCCCTGCTATGCCATTGGAATAGAAATAGGTTTTGCAGGTTATTTTCCCTGCATGCCACCAATCATGAAACGGTACAGTTCCAGTTCTTCGCCGTTCAGTTTATGACCTGCGTGGCCGCTAATTACCTGCCGCTCCTCGTACTCCTCTTCACACCTGTCCACCCCACCATTCTTCATCAATTTTCTCATTATTTTTATCACCACGTCTCTTCAACCTCATATTGAAACAACATCGGTTCAAGTGCAATATGCAAGCATAATCATATTTCAAATGCCCTCGCATGCCAATCCTATACAAAAGGAGATACTCATATATAAAACTACTCATCTATCATCATGTCAACACTTGTCGCAAGATATATAACATATGCAAGAGCGTTTGCTAACCATGAGCAGGTTAGTCATCGACAGATCCCTATCCTATATAGATGGCACACAGCGGGTATACGATGGAGCAACAACCCTCCAGAGAACAAAGGACCAGCTTCGAAAGATCGGTGTTACCCGGATTGCCAGCATAACGGACCTTGACAGGATCGGAATCCCGGTTTTTTCCACGATCAGGCCAAGTGCAGCTAAAGGCGCGATATCGATATATTCCGGAAAAGGTGCAACTGAGGAGCAGGCAAGGATTTCTGCCATCATGGAAGGTTTTGAAAGATGCCTTGCTGAAAGATTGGGAATCAATGCTAACATCGAGGATGATATTTCGGAGTCGGTGCTCATCGAATCGTATGAAAAAGCCGCTGAAAGCCACAATGTATTGAAGCCTTCTGAACTTCTGTTACCTGAACAACTTATGCCTGACAAACTGGTCGAATGGACCGGTGGATGGGATCTGTTGAACAATGAGGAAATATTCGTAGCCACGAATGCAGTATATCACCCGTACGATGTTCCCCCGGGACAGTGTGCGAAACTGTTCAGGAGCAATACCAATGGTCTTGCATCCGGGAACGTACTTGAAGAAGCGATATTCCACGGATTGCTGGAAGTGATTGAGAGGGATGCATTAAGCACAGCCGAGTTTCACAGGAATCCGGGCAAAGAATTGATCCTCACAGAAGAAGACGGCATTAACTATGAACTTCTGCAGAGGTTCAAGGATGTTGGTGTGGAGATCAAGCTCTGGTTGGTCTCTCATGATACCGGGATTCCAACGGTTGTGGCAGTTACTGATGATATCAAGCTAAAAGACCCGGCACTACTTGTTATGGGTGCGGGTTCGCACCTGAAACCGGAAATTGCAATCAGAAGAGCCATCACTGAGGCTGCCCAGTCAAGGGTTGTGCAGATACACGGTGCACGGGAAGATACCGACCGTGAGAAGTTCGTCCGTAAGATCGGATACGAGCGTATGAAACGGATAAACAGTTTCTGGTATAATGAAGGGGAATCCACAACATTTGCAGAAATGCAAGACATCTCAACCGGAACACCGGCAGAAAATATCGATGTTGTTCTTGAGCGCCTCAAAAAGATCGTTGAGAACGCTATAGTTGTAAACCTCTCAAGAGAAAGTGTGGCAGTGCCAGTGGTACGTGTAATTATCCCCACCTTTGAAATGTACACACTGGATCGCGAGCGTACCGGAAAGCGGATCATATCGGCATCTGTACCCAGAAAAAAGCTAACACCGGAAGAAAGGCCATGGAAACGCCGAAGAAGAAACTGAAAACAATTGTATTTACAGGCACAAGCATAAGCCTTGAAGATGCCAAAAAAATACTCGATGTGACATATCGTCCCCCTGTTATCAGGTGTGACATTCAAAAGGCTGCCAAACAGGGCTATAATCTCATAGGTATCATTGACGGTATTTTCTTTGACAAATCGGCAGTTGCCCACCGGGAAATTATCAAGGCGCTGAACAGCGGAGTTACTGTAGTCGGTGGCTGCAGCATGGGAGCACTACGTGCGTCTGAACTTGATTCATATGGTATGATCGGGGTAGGGAAGATATACGGGTGGTACAGGGACGGTGTTATCGAAGCTGACGATGAGGTGGCTGTGGCTACTAACCCGGATACATTTGAGGCAGTATCAAAACCCCTTGTCAATATCAAGGAAACCCTGAATGCAGCATCCAATGCCGGAATAATCGATGACCCTACAAGAAGGTCACTTCTGCAGATTGCAAAAAAGACATATTATCCAGAGAGGAGCTATCTTGGCATCATAAAGAAAGGTATAATCGATGGTGTGCTCTCATCTGAGAAAGGGGATGGACTTATCAGGTTTTGCAAGGATAAGGAAGTGGATGTCAAGCGAAACGATGCGATCCTTGTTCTCAAGACAATAAAAGGACTCCTTGAGGAAGAATGATTTGCAGAAAGCGATCTCCAAAAGTGCTTTTTTAGAACCTCTTGCATTTTTATAAATTCCACAGTGTTAATCTCAAAGGCTCATTTTGAGCACACATCGATTACTACTGGTTCTTATGAAATGAGTTGATTTTTGACCATCATATACAGGAAAGTGCCAAGAATAAGCATTGCAACTGTGCCAAAGATCAGCCATATGACTTTACCGATCTTTAAAACAAGACTTTCTTTCTCGTTTTCATCCAATTAAATCCCTCGCGTTATTATCATCTATTAACTTTTTTTCAGTCTGTGCTTCCTCACCGTATACGCGGTATGCTGCCATCAGGGCACCCAGCAGTATCGGTGCGGCAAAAAAACCTGCTATTCCGCCCACAAAGGCACCGCCAAGGAATGCAAGCATGAGCAGAAGTGGATGTATATGCGATTTTAGGCTTACAAGATACGGCCGAAGGACCAGTTCAGGTGGTGCATAGATAACAATTGATGCAACAGCAAAGAATATGAGTGCGCTTTCAAGACCCAGATTAAAATAGCGCAATATTGCAAGAGGTAATATGACCATATACCCTGCAAACATTGGAATGAAAGATGCTATGAAAATAAGGGTTGTCAATGCAAGTATATGCGAGAAACCAAAAGCATAAAACACCACCATTGACGTGATACTGACGGTGAGTGCTGCATACACATTACCTATAAAAACACCGCTCAGGATGACATCCAGATGGTAAGCATACCTATCAATGATCTTGTGGTAATTCTGTGGGGTCACCTCGACCACTGAGCGGTACAGGCGGTCCCCATCCGCAAGCAAAAAATAACACACAAATATAGAAAGTATGAGGTTGATAACAAACATTGCTATGCTGCGTGCGTATGAAACAAATCCGAATTGACTGAAGAGCGGGAAGAACGATGTGGAAACGTTCCAGACCAGCTGCTGAAGTTCATCGTTCATACTTTCAGGAATGTCTATTTCCCTGATAAAATCGAACATCGATCCTATTACCTGAGATTGGTTGTCCACGACCCAGCCCACCAGATTTATGATCTCCAGCAAACCTGCACCAAGTATGAATACGACAGGAAGGACGATGCACATGGTCGCCGCCAGTGACCCAAGCCGCCTTCGACCTTTTAATTTCATGAATATTGGGCGGGCAATATAGGCAAAGACGAGTCCCAGCACAATACCGTCAGCAAGGGGCAAAATAATCAAAGCGACAAAAAACAGAATAATCGCAAGGGCTAAGCTTGCCGCTATTTTCCATTTATAATAAATCAGTAGACTGATCCCATCAACCTGTTGACCTTGCTCCATAATACAGATACCTTTGAATGTTAAATGACCACATTTTTTGCTATAATGTTATTGTACTGCAATTAAATCCGATCAAAAGGAGGATTTTCTTGTTGTATATAATTTATAAAATTATGTATTCTAAGTAAATCCGACCGGAGGGAGGATTTTCTTGTTCAGGACTACAAAGTTCCATATTTTTATTTTTTCACATTCATTTAACAATCAGTATAATTAATTCAACCGTATTAATAATTCACCCATAAACGGGCATCAGTTCCTTCTGTGTTCAGTGGTAAAACCATGAATGAGTTTATCGAAATATTTGACAACAACACACGCCTCTGTACATTTTCCGCACCGGATGCATGATTCGCTGATTCGCAGCCTGATATGACCATTTTCATGGCTCTCGATATCAATTGCACTAACCGGACAGATCTTCTGGCATACTCCGCAATTTGTGCATTTGTTTACACGCATTAGCTGTTTGGCAACGTCCTTAAAAAGAGTGATCGCCTCATCTTTTGTCTCTGCTGTTACCAGAATGCCGCCGGATGAGAACATCTTAACACTTCCGTGATCAGTTTTAACAAGCAACATACCCAGATCATCTGAAAACACTGTATCGCCTATGATATTCATGATGTCCCTTGCATCGGTTACGTTTACTCCCTCCACGATGCCTTCAACTGTAAATCCTCCAGCTTTGCATGGGGAGATTCCTGATGTTAGCTGGATGCTGAATGGTTCCTGCAACTGTGTAGGAGTGATGTTGATGCTAATATCCTCTGCAAGTTTCAACATCTTTGGGGGCAGCTCCTTCCAGCGCCAGAAACCGTGATTTACAAAATTGTCAGATAGACCGTGTTCATGAACCCACTTAAGCAGATATTGGTTCCACTTCTCATACATTTCAGGATGTATCTCGCCCATTCTCTGGTATTCGGCTGACAATGCAGCCGGGCAGAGATAGCAACCGACCCTCTGGAATCCCATGTCATAGAGGGGATTATAATCCAGCTTCCGCCAGTGGATATACATCCATACTTCCAGTGCTCTCCAGTCCCGTATCGGGAAGACATTAAGCTGGTTAGGTATGAACGGGTTCATCTCGCTTGGCGCGATACGCCCGCGGGAGAAAGACTCGTACTTTCGTTTTCCGTCGATGGTCAGGCAAACATGTCCGCTTTTTGTGTATTCTTCGATAATGCTGTTTGCAGGTGCGAGTTTACATACCTTGCAGCACCATCTGAAATCCTTGGCTGGCGGACCGAATTTGTCAATATGGTCCCAGAAAGCATTTCCTGCATCTTCTTCTACAAGATCAATATCCTTCTGTCGGCAGTAGTCCCGTGCAAAAGCAACGGTCTCAGGAAATTCAAGACCAGTGTTTATGAAGAACGCTTTTACAGCTCTGTTCTTAATGGCACTGCACGCAAGGTCGAGCACAACAAGGCTATCCTTACCACCGCTGAATGACACATGCACTGGAACATTTTTATACGCTTTCTGGTTCGCAATGCCACTTATGGTGTTCATTGCGTTTTTACCGAGCAGCCTTATGTATTTGATATTAGCATTGATGACATCCTCAATGCCTGGAATTCTAGGATTCAGTGCTGCTTTCTTGCTGTCGATCTTTTTGACCTTTAACACCGCATCTTTTGCTGAGGCAAAATCCGCGCTGTCAAGATATGATGTACCAGAACCTGTAAGATTTCCAGATATGACGAGGACATCATCTCCTTTTTTGATATCATCTGAGTATCTCTCAATCTGGTCAAAACCGATCTTTTTCCCACTTAAGTGGGATTTCGTTTTTTTCAGGACAACGGTTTTTATGTCTGTGCATTTGAAGAGCATTTTGGCACCATCGGCAGATAGGTCAAACCTGTAGTCCAATGTTGAAAGATTAAACCGCAGTATCCCGAGATTCATCCCGTCCACGATAACCTCATCTGTTTTATCCTCCCCCGGGGTCTTATTGAGCAGAACAACCCTCTCCCCGATTGGGTCGCACCCGTATGCCGATCGAATCTGCTGCACAAGTATTTCGTGCTCATACGGGGAGCAGAACCGGATATCTGCCGGCTGTGAAAGGTCGATCCGAACGCCTTCCTTGTCACAGGTGCTGCAATGTTGCCCAATCAATGGGACGTTACATTCGTGGCACCAAAAAATATAGTCCTTCTCGTACGTGACACGCTTGCTTTGTGAAATCGAATATTTCTTCTCGCGGGGTTTGCTGTAAATTTTTCGGGCACCTGTTTTTACAGATGTTTTTTTGACCGGCTTTTGTGGAACGTGCCGATTAGCACGTTTTTTCGGTGGCATTGATAGTAGAATAGTTTACCGGGACTTGAACTACTCCACGCTTACGCATGGAGATTCTTACAAGTAACTACAAGTTGT
>CAZQWP010000076.1:0-7352 GCA_964597005.1 uncultured Methanosarcinales archaeon
ATCCAACAGTCTTTTTAGGACAGGTATTACAATTTGTGCGGGGCTTGCACATCCCTGCATTAGAAATGCGGGGTCTTGCTAGCGCCCCTGCGACCCAATAAAATAAAATTAGAAAACTTTCCTTATAATTTAATATTTCTGTTAACATTCTATACCTCAATCAGCTATGATACCATGCTAGTTATATAATTATAAATATATTAGCTTTGTCAGGTTATAACTTTATAAAATGATAACAGGCGGTATGAACCACATATAATTCAACAGCCATACAATTGCGGAGAATGTATAGGTACAGCAATCAATTTACTATCTTCAGGCGTTAAGTGTGATGCACTACATCACTTATTGATCTAAACACCAACAGATTTACCCTAATATCTGGTTACAATTCCAGAACCGAAGCCACCCCAATCGCCATGTAAGCATCAGGAAAACGTTTCCGAATCTCTTCTTTATGGACAGTGCAATGGCAAGATGCTATAAGGTCCAGCCCTGCCAGCAAGTCGTACTCCGTGGTCCCATGCAACCCCCCGATTATACCAGCCACTTTTTTGAATTGTGATGCCACACCAATGATCTCCGTGAGCCCGGGATGGGCGCATCCGGTGACAACATATACTCCATTGGAAGAATCCAGTAACAGGGACTGCTCTCTAACATCGCTACCCAGTTCACCGGTGGTATAAACATTAGGACATATCTCCTGCTTTCCGGAAACCTCAACCAACTTTGCCCGTGCCGCGATTTCATCCTTCAGCCTTTTTGAGAACGAGGAAGGAACGTAAACCTCCAGATCGGGATTTGCATTCAATAAAACTGTCAGCCCGCCCATGTGGTCCCAGTGCTGATGGGAAATGACTACTTTTTCGATCTCCTTCGGAGAGATACCAAGTGCTTTCAGGTTTTGTAACAGCACACAACCATCCCAGCCTGTATCGAACAGGATACTATCATCCCCTGTGGCAATAAAACAGGAGAATCCCCATCCGCTAATGAAACCCTCCTTTGCTTCATTATCATATGCAATGCTCAGTTTCATGGTCACCACGGTTATTTCATACCAAATACGTTCTTCAGGTAATAATTAGAATATATTGCACCCAGTGGATTGTGTGCAAGAACCCTGTCCTTGACGGCAAGCGTTGTCACAGGCGCCTCGGAGTGTTGCGTGAAAAGAATGTCGTGACCAATGCACAAACCGAGTATGATGTTCAGGTTTGTCTTATCCTGATTGAGAGTTAGAGCCTGACCAATCGGATTGCACGTTGCCTCAAAACCGTCTCCTCGCAGTTGTTCCAGACCGTAGCTGTCCTTACCCAGCCCGCATACCTTGCAGCAGACAGAGGATACATCAAAGTCCCGTGCAAGTATCTCATAAATGACCTTTGCTTCCTTTTGCATGCCAATGCAAAAAGCGACACCCAGTTTCTCATAACCCATACCTTTAGCATACAGGATAAGTTCTTCCAGCCTCGTCTTTTTCATATAGTACCTGGATTCAATCTGTGCCGAGGCCTTCATGGATTCAAGATCTTCCCCTTCATACACCACATCTGACGCAACTGTGGTACAATCCTTGCCACTGCGGCAGTCCTTATCCACACATAACGCACATTTCATTTCGTTCACATCACCAATTTCACAGTTTCATTGCCTTTGCACCACTGGCAGGTCCCCATCCCTCTTTTGGGCATTTTGTAAAAGACCATTTTTTACATTTTCCCAGAGGGATCTCACCATGCTTGCGAACTCACCATCAGAGTACTCAATAACAGTCTTCTCTTCAATCATCGCCTTTGTTGGAATATCATCATAAGGCAGCTTTCCCACAACCTCGATTTCGTTATTCCTGCAGTAATTCTCAATACGCTGGCTGTTCTCCTCATTGATATCGTACTTATTGATACAAACAGCCGCAGGAATTTTGAAATAACCTGCTACTTCCACCACGCGCTCAAGGTCATGGATACCTGATAGGCTTGGCTCGGTAACCACAAGGACCATATCAACACCTGTAATGGAAGCGATCACAGAACACCCTGTACCCGGAGGTCCATCAATGATGATCAGGTCCTTCCCGTATTTTTCTGCAAGTTTTTTGGCATTTTCCCTGACAACTGACACAAGCTTCCCACTTGCCTCCTCCCCCATGCCAAGCCTTGCATGCGCCATTGGCCCAAATCTGGTTGTGGAATTATAGGCTTCACCTGCCTTTCTCTCGACCATCCGGATGGCTCCTTCGGGACATACGTATTCGCAGACCCCGCAACCTTCGCATTCGTATGGGTCTATCACAATCTCGCAGGATATGGAGTCAAACCTGCAGGCATCCCTGCATATGCCACATTTTATGCAAAGCGACTCATCGATCTCAGCCACCTTCAAACCTGTGAACTCCATGGTCTCGAGTATCTCGGGCTTCAGGATTAGGTGCATGTCAGCCGCATCCACATCACAGTCAGCTATCACAGCATTTTCAGAGAGCGAGGCAAACGCCGCTGTAATGGTGGTCTTGCCTGTACCGCCTTTTCCGCTTATGACCGTAAGCTGTTTCATTCAATCACCTCTTTGTTTATCTCTGACCTGATCATCTCGAACATCCGGACAAAACTCTCCTTCCACTCAGGCATCCTGCTGACGAATGGAATCCCTTCGGAATACAGCCTTGCGATGGTCCTGTCATTTTGGATCTTCATCAAGATAGGGATCCCTTCTTCGAGGCAGTATTGTTCTACCTTCTCGTCCCCTATATCTGAGCGGTTGATTATCACACCAAAGGGTATTCCCAGAATTCTTACCACATCGATCGCAAGCTTCAGGTCATAGAAACCGAATGGTGTGGATTCCGTAACTAAGATGCAGTAGTCCATATCCCCGATGGAGGCTATCACGGGACATGCGGTTCCGGGAGGTGCATCGATTATTGCGGTCTTATTTTCATCAATATGCTTTTGCAGGGCATTGATTACCGGGGATGCCATGGGTTCTCCAATGTTCAATAATCCCCTGTAAAATACCAAACCTCCAGTTTTGTTCTTATTTCTCTCGATAATGCCTATGCTTCTGTTCTCCTCGCTGATCGCGTCCTGTGGGCACACAAGGGTACATCCGCCACATCCATGGCAGAGAGCAGGAAAAACCAGTACGTCTTTTGGGAGCACAGCGATCGCATGATACTGGCAAAACTCAGAGCATTTGCCACAGAAATCGCATTTGTCCTTGTCCACCAGAGGTATCGGGATATTCACATCTTCCACCTTTTTAAGATCTAATCCCAGAAACAGGTGGCAGTTAGGTTCTTCTACATCACAGTCAAACAACTGGACATTTCCAAGTGAAAGCGCAAGGTTGACAGCCACTGTCGTTTTACCTGTTCCACCTTTACCACTTGCGATTGCAATTTTCATATATATCTTCCTCCATTTTTACTCTGTAGGTGATGTGATCACATCCAATTCAGGAATGTCCCATACAAGCTGTTCCAGATCCTCCACGACATCCGGCATTTTCAGAATCTTCACAAAACCGTCGCGAAGCGCATGGAAAGGTCCCCCTCCAATATCATGTACTATTAAAACATTGGTATTCTTGTTTTTCAGGAATTCCGCAGTTTTCAAACCTTTTTTTCTTTCCAGGGAAGCAGAAACGTTCTCCCCTATTTCCCATCCTTTGATTTTGTTATTTTCCACTTCAGCAAAGATGTAGTATGGTGCCCTGCCAAAATGACCGGTTGGTTTTGAATGCAGACCTTCCATGGCCATAATCGGGATCGCAACTGTTACAACCGCCATTTTCCCGGGTTTTGCATTGATGACCAGATGTTCTAGGTTCTTAACTTCTTTCTTCACTGCCTTTTCTATATCCCCTGACAGTATATCCACCCTATTAAGATTGGCTTCTCCCTCGATCTCAACCTCAATTTCCCCGAATACGACCAGCCCGGATTTTCGAAGTTTAATATCCTCGACACTGTTCACACCCTGGATATTTGCCACAGCCTGCCTGATACCTGTAACCGAATCCTCATCCAACCATGCATCCATCAGTGTTAGTGCCGAGTCCCTGGCAATCCCGATCCCAAGCTTGAATATCATCAGGGAGATGACCAGCACACCCAAGCTATCGAGCCATGACATGCCCATCATTGAGCCTATAATAGCGACAACAACCACAAGTGAACTGAACACATCAGTGTATGAATGCATGCCATCTGCGATCAGTGCCTGTGAATCGATCTGTTTCCCTATCCTTACTTTGTACCGGTAGAGTGCATATATTGTAACCACTGAAAAAATGGCTGTGCCAAGTGCGAGACCCTGCAGTTCAACCCCTGCAGTGCTTTTGATGCTCACCAGTGCCTGACGCACAAGTTGTACTCCGGAAAGGAGGATCAGTATGGATACAAAAAGTGCAACAAGGTTCTCTGACTTGTAGTAGCCGTACGGAAACTTTTCTCCACTTTGTTTGAGGCTGAGTTTGAGCCCTACCCACACCGCAAGCGATGTGAAGATGTCCAGTGAAGTATGGACTGCATCTGCAATCAGGGCGGCACTCCCTGAATAAAACCCAACGATACCTTTTAGGGCTGCAAGGAATACCAGTACAAAGGTCGAATTCCTTGAAGCCTCTGCCCCTAAAAGCAACTTCTCCCGTACAGTCATTCTGTCTTGTTTTTAGTTAACCGTCATGCCTTAATGCTGATGATGTTCCTGGCATGCGGTTGCCATTGTTGCTTCCGGCAGTTCTCCGGCTTCCCATGCAGAAATTGCATCCTGGACTGTTCCCTGCGCATTGACAAACACAGATATACCAAAGCCTTCAAAGAGTTGCACAGCCCTGCCCCCAAGTCCCGAGCAAAGCATGACATCTATTCCTGTTTTGGACAAGAGTTCAGGTGGAAGCCCAACGCCCCCCAGATGCTCACTTGTGTTTGGAATTACACTTACTTCCTTTGTTTCAGTGTCAAGGATCGTGTAGGTTGGAACCCTGCCAAAATGCTGGCCAACCTGGTCTGTAAGACCACCTTCTCCCATTGAGGGAATGCATACTTTCATCATATCACCTTTTTGATTCTCTTGATAATCAGTTGATTCTACTGTTTGCGGCGGCCCATACCTTGGCCTCCACCGCCACGTCCGGCACCCATTCCTCCTCCCATGCCTGCATGGGCGGGTACTGTCGAGCCGGCAGTTTCCTGCAGTGCGCCGCTTTTATACTGTTCGATCGCACTGGCAACAGTGCCGCTTGCACCGGTTATAACCTTGATGCCGGCACCTGAAAGAATTGGGAATGCATTCGGACCAATGCCGCCAGTTAGCAATACTTCAATTCCTTTGTTCACCATTGACTGTGCTGCCTGTATACCCGCCCCCCCAGATGCTGATGCAGCCGGGTTAGCAGATGCTTCGAATTCCATTGTCTCAGAATCCACAATAACGAAATACTGAGCTCTTCCAAAACGTGGGTCTACCGCGGCATCTAAAGTCTCAGCAGTAGCAGTTACACATATTTTCATATCTTAAAACTCCTTTCTTCTTGGATGCCAGCTATTTTGAACCTGACATCAATAGTTAAACACATATGAGAGGAAATATATAAATATAACTGGTAACCTTTATATATTTACTACCATATGAGGGATTACAGATATTATGAAATGCCGGGGAAGACCAAAATGTCCGAGACGCATTGGATATGCACCTTTAGTAACCTATTTTAAACCAACAGGAATTCCTATGTCAGAACTCGAGGTGGTTTCAATTGCTATGGAAGAACTGGAAGCTTTAAGGCTGGTTGATCTTAAAGGATTGCAGCAGGAAGAGGCTGCTTTTCAGATGGGTATTTCAAGAAGGTCATTCTGGGAAGACCTTCAGAATGCAAGAAAAAAGGTATCTTTTGCATTGACAAACGGACGGGCAATAGAGATCAAAGGAAACGGTCATGTTGATTCCACAGAGGAAAACTGACTATTGTAATTGTTAATAAATATATGAGAAATACACGATCAGATCAGTCGTGTATGGGCATTAAACCAAAACTATAAAAGTGCAAAAACATTGATGGCAGGAAAGATACAATTCTTGGCTACATTAAGTCAACGTAAAAACATCAAGGAGATATCGAATGACAAACGAAGTACATAGTGCAGAAAGTTTATTGAATGCAAAACCCGAAGAACCAAAGATCGTTACAAATCTACGAGGTGTTAAAAATAAAATTATGGTCATGAGCGGCAAGGGAGGTGTAGGAAAAAGCACTGTTGCAGCCAACCTCGCAGCTGGACTTGCCCAGAGGGGATTCAAAGTCGGTTTGCTCGACAGTGACATCCACGGACCAACCATCCCCAAGATGTTCGGTATCGAAGACGAGAAACCTGATGTTGATGAATCGGGTTTGGTCCCTATAGATGTGTCTTCGAACCTTAAGGTAATGTCAATTGGGTTCTTTTTGGAAAGTAAGGATACCCCTGTGATCTGGCGTGGACCTGCAAAGATGGGTGCGATCAAGCAGTTTCTGGAGCAAGTATCCTGGGGAAAACTGGATTTCCTTATCATCGACCTGCCACCGGGCACAGGAGATGAACCACTCAGCATTGCACAGTTGATACCTGACTGTGACGGTGCGGTTGTGGTAACCACCCCACAGGATGTAGCGCTTGTAAGTGTCAGGAAATCCATCAATTTTATGAACACCGTGAAAATTCCGATTATCGGACTGGTGGAAAATATGAGCGGCATTATCTGCCCTCATTGCAATAAAAGAATAAACGTATTTGGAAGTGGTGGCGTCTCCAAGGCTGCATCTGACTTTGGAATCCCTGTTCTTGGAACACTTCCTATAGAACCCGATATTGCTGCAAAGGGTGACAGTGGTAATGTGTTTGCTGATGTGGAAAGCAAATCGGAATGGCACACGAATTTCGACAAGATTGTTGATGCTGTTGCTAAATTGAATGAGTGATACATCAACTGATACAGGATTGGGGCTCCATACAGGAACTCAAAAGAATGGATACGATTAACTTCGCAAAATTAATATGTATGAAATACACATTGATAGACTTACAGAGGTATAACCATGGATTATGCAAAAATGTCAGATAAACTCGTTAAGCTGCTGGACCTTAATGGAAAACCCGTAGCTGTATCGCTACTGAAACGAAAGGAGGACATCCCTGAAGGGTTAAAGGAGATCACTGAAACCAGAAGATACTGCCAGACATTACAAGACGCAAGATTCAAAGATGTTGTGACCCTTGCAACTAAAGATACGCATGCGTGCAAAGGCGGTGCGGCAGCCATCGGTCTGGAAGATTATCCTGAAAATATCAAAACCGGATCACTGTATTT
>CAZQWP010000077.1:0-7323 GCA_964597005.1 uncultured Methanosarcinales archaeon
TTGCGAGAATCAAATTTTTCTCCAAATATTTTCAGCACATCGCAGTATGTAACTATTATCTTCTGATCGCGAAGCTTCTGTCTTTCTTTCTTATTATGTAGTTCCAATCCAGTATTGTATATCTTACATCCTTTTCTCGCAACATCGACAAGATATTCGTATATTTTTTGAAATTCAAGTGTTTGAACATTTCCGATTGTATCAAAGTTAACATCAGTGCCTGTGACGGCTGATTGTTTATTATCTAATATCGGAGCAATCACCTTATTTCCACTGTAAACTCCTTCGATATCATTACGTATCATTAAACTCTCCTTGACATTCACGTTAACTGTGCCACCGTCGCCCATTATTTCAAATTTTGTTCGTTGCAGAACAGAATCAATGATGTTAATTACCTTTTTGTTCTCAATAATTCCAATCTCTTTTGCAGACTGTACGGACTCTACAAGATGTCGTATGTTCTTAGTTTTCTCATTTATGAAACCATTCAACCCATACTTTTTGTTCGAATAGGCTCTTAGCACAACTTGGGTCAGTCCTTTATAGTCCTGGATAATCACAGTCAAAAGATAATGTGCATTTTCTCCTATGGATTCGCCTGACAGATAAATGAGTTTCTTGTTCTCAAGATTGTATTCTTTGACTTTGTACAACATGTGCCTGAATGACGCGGTTATGAGTTGGGACAGTTCTGCAACAGTTATGCCTTTGAAAGAAATACCCCCTGCACGACGTCACTTTTCGCTGTGATGCGGCTGTAATCACCTTCACTCATGGGACTTTCTTTCAGGAACGGACAAACACAATGCACTTCTTTATATGGCTCATGAATTCCGATGGTACCGGTGCCCTTCAGCTTACATTTGACGAATCTGTGCAATATCAGCCTGAATGGCACCCGGGCGGTGAAAAGATTATGTATGTTTCGAATGAGGCAGGTGATTATAATATATGGGCCATGTCACTTCAAGGCACGGATTCAGAGATTGAATACACCTCAACCAAGGTAGAGACCGAAACAGTTTCAGAAGAAAGTGTAATCGAAGAATTCATGAAGGATTATTCACTGTTTATATCAGGCGCTGCTCTGCTGGGGGCTGTTCTCTTGATACTAATAATTTTCAAACTGAAGAATAAGGGTTTCTGATCTGCTTCCGTTTTCATATGGTATTTATCCGGAAACAGTCGGTTGATATTTTTCATATGCTCATACAAAGCACAACTACAATTTCATAACATTCACGCCATCGAAATACTTATACCCCATACGAGATATGTATGTGAAGGTTCTCAAGATGAATGCAGTAATAGGATTAGAAGATGGAACAATTATAAAAGGAACCGGATTCGGTGCCGAGGGTACTATTTGCGGTGAGCTTGTTTTTACGACGCAGTATACCGGGTATGAAGAAGCCCTGACTGACCCATCCTACAAGGGTCAGATATTGATGTTCACTTATCCTCTAATTGGAAATTATGGGGTTAGCGGAGAGCGTTTCCAGTCGGATGGTGTAAAGGCTGAAGGGCTTGTGGTTCGGGAAGCGTGTACTGAACCCAGCCACCATAAGTCCACGCGTACGATCTACAGGTTAATGGAAAACGAGGGAAAACCCGGTATTTCAGGGGTTGACACGCGTATGCTCACCATAAAGATCCGTGAGCATGGAACAATGCGTGCTGCTCTTATCAACGGCAGTGATGACGGCGAAGAAGCAGTGCGGCTTGCCCGAGAACAACCTGACATATCAACCATGGACCTGATCTCGCAGGTCACATGTCCGGAACCTTATCATATAAAAAGTGAAAAATCCCAGTTCGGAAAACCAAAGCATGCGGTGGTCATTGACCTCGGCATGAAAAGGAACATACTGGTAAGTCTTCTTAAGCGTGGTATCGATGTAACGGTGGTACCTGCTAGCACATCCACATCCATGATCGAAGCATATGAGCCGGATTTCCTCTTTTTGACCAACGGACCGGGAGACCCGAAACAGGCAAAGGATGCAATTGCTGCTGTGACCGAATTTGCGGGAAAGTTCCCGATAGCAGGGATATGCCTCGGACATCAGTTGATTGCTCTTGCCCTTGGTGCGGAAACATATAAACTCAAGTTCGGACACCGTGGTGCAAACCAGCCGGTGAAGGATATCGAATCCGGGATCGTATATATCACATCACAGAACCATGGATTTGCGGTTGACAGGGATTCCCTTGAGGGTACAGATGTCTCCATCACCCAGTTCAATGTCAACGATGGCACAGTAGAGGGTATTTCCCATGATTATATGGACATCTTCTGTGTCCAGTACCATCCGGAAGCACATCCAGGTCCCATGGATACTGAAAAGGCTTTTTTTGACAAAGTTCTCAGGACGATAGGGGGAAAAGCATAATGCCAAAGCGGGAGGACATTAAGAAAGTCCTTCTGATCGGTTCAGGTCCGATCATGATCGGCCAGGCAGCAGAGTTTGATTTTTCGGGCAGTCAGGCATGCAGGTCCTTAAAGGAAGAGGGTATGGAAGTAGTGCTCGTTAATTCGAACCCAGCGACCATTATGACTGACCCGGAAATGGCAGATGCTATTTATATCGAGCCACTGGATGCAAAGATAATAGAAAAGATAATAGAAAAAGAGCGTCCAGATGGTATTATTGCCGGGATTGGTGGACAGACCGGATTGAACATTACCAGTGAACTTGAGGAAAATGGTGTTTTTGACCGGTATGAAGTAAAACTTTTAGGAACCTCCCTTGATGCGATCAAGAATACCGAAGACCGTGAGCTTTTCAAACAGACAATGGAACGCATCGGGGAAAAGGTGCCACGCAGCAAAGCAGTATCTTCCCTGAAAGAAGCAGAAGAGATTATCCATGAGCTAGGGCTTCCGCTAATCATCCGTCCTGCATACACACTCGGAGGGGCAGGCGGTGGAATCGCGCATACGAAGGAAGAACTTCTTGAGATTACGGAACGCGGGCTCAGGCGCAGCCGCATCAATCAGGTCCTGATCGAGGAAAGTGTGCTTGGATGGGGTGAGTTCGAGTATGAGGTGATGCGCGATTCAAATGACACATGTATCGTTATCTGTAACATGGAAAACCTTGATCCCATGGGGATACATACCGGCGAATCCATTGTTGTGACACCTTCCCAGACCCTTAATGATGAAGATCACCAGATGCTCAGGACAGCAGCAATAAAGATCATCCGTGCATTCGAGATCGAGGGTGGGTGCAACATACAGTTCGCTGTTAAGAACGGTGAGTACAGGATAGTGGAGGTAAACCCGCGTGTTTCACGTTCATCAGCCCTTGCATCAAAAGCAACAGGCTATCCCATTGCTAGGGTTACTGCAAAGATTGCCATTGGTATGACACTTGATGAGATCCTGAACGACGTTACCAAAAAAACACCTGCATCCTTTGAGCCGACGATAGATTATGTGGTCACAAAGATTCCCAGATGGCCGTTCGATAAGTTCGTTACAGCCGATAAGACGCTTACCACAGCCATGAAGAGCACGGGTGAGGTAATGGCAATTGGACGCACAATTGAGGAGTCACTGCTCAAGGCTGTCCGCTCACTTGATATAAATACGACCTTTGGAGAAGGCAGATGGGACCGCAATGAGATCATCACACTTCTGAAAACTCCCACAAGCGAGCGTTTGTTTGTTATTTATCACGCTCTTCGTTCAGGATTTTTTATTGATGAGATCTCACAGCTCACCAGTATCGATCCTTTCTTCATACGTAAGATAAAGAATATCGTGAATATGGAAGATACCATACAGGAAGCTACTCGAACCGGCGATATCCCGACAGGTATCCTGAGAGAAGCCAAAAGGCATGGATTTACCGATTCACGCATTGCCGAGCTTGCAGGCAGGACAAGGGAAGAGATCAATGATCTTCGGCGAAAGGAAGGAATCACAACGACATACAAGATGGTGGATACCTGTGCAGCGGAGTTTGCAGCGGAGACACCATATTACTATTCATGTTACGAGACCATGTGCGAGGCAGATCCTTCTGACCGTAAAAAGGTTTTAATCCTTGGTGCAGGACCGATTCGGATCGGACAGGGTATCGAGTTTGATTACTGTACCGTTCATGCGGTATCAGCGATACGTGAAGAGGGTATCGAGGCGCATATAATCAATAACAATCCTGAAACGGTTTCCACAGACTATGATACTTCCGATAAGCTGTTCTTCGAACCCCTTACCCTTGAAGACGTTATGAACGTGATCGAGCGTGAGCGACCATATGGCGTGTTGGTCCAGTTCGGTGGACAGACATCCGTAAATCTGGCACTGCCGCTTAAGAAGGAGCTTGATCGAAGAGATGACATTGATACCGTGATACTTGGTACTTCTCCTGAGGACATCGATGTTGCAGAAGACCGTGAGAAATTTAATTCGATGATGAAAAAACTGGGCATCAACCAGCCCGATGCCGGATATGCCAGATCAAAGGAAGAGGCACATGAGGTGGCATGCCGTATAGAATATCCAGTGCTTGTGAGGCCGTCCTATGTGATTGGCGGAAGGGCTATGGAAATCGTATACGACCGGACCGACTTTGAGCGATATATGCGTGAGGCTGTGCAGGTATCTCCCGAGCACCCGATCTTGATCGACGATTTCCTTGAAGGTGCGGTCGAGATCGATGTTGATGCTGTGTGCGATGGGAGGGATGTGCTGATTGGTGCGATCATGGAGCATATCGAGGAAGCTGGTGTGCATTCCGGCGATTCCGCCTGTCTGATTCCACCGCAGTATCTTTCAGAAGATACACTTGAAACAGTACGTGATTATACTCGAAAGATCGCCTTGGCTCTTAATGTGAAAGGGCTTATCAACATCCAGATGGCTGAGAAGGGCGGGCAGGTGTTTGTTCTTGAGGCAAATCCCCGTTCCAGTCGAACGATACCGTTTGTCTCAAAAGCTGTGGGACTGCCTCTTGCAAAGATTGCGGCTCAGGTGATTATCGGGCATACCCTAAAAGATCTGGGATATACACAGAAGAAGGAGCCAGAGGTCAAGCACGTGTCAGTGAAAGAAGTGCTCCTGCCTTTTGACAAGCTTCCAGGTGCAGACACTGTTCTTGGGCCTGAGATGAAAAGCACAGGTGAGGTCATGGGTATTGATTATGATGCAGGACGTGCATTCTTCAAGGCGCAGCTTAGTGCAGATAACCTGCTGCCACTGACCGGGAAGGTATTCATGTCCATCCGCGATGAGGACAAGGAGAAGATCGTGACAGTTGCATGCAAGATGCGGGATGTGGGGCTTGAGCTGATGGGCACCCGTGGGACCGTAAATTACCTGGCCGAACATGGTATCATGATGGAAACTATTAAGAAGGTACATGATGGTAGTCCAAATGTAATCGATATGATGCGCAGGGATGATGTAGCATTGATCATCAGCACTCCCACAAGCAAGCAGGGACGGAGGGACGGGTTCCGGATACGACGCGCTGCAGTGGACTTTAAGGTGCCTTATATTACAACCATCCAGGCAGCACTTGCAGCAGCAGATGCCATTGAGTCGATGAAAAATGGTGAGATCACTATAAAATCGATCAATGAGTATCACAAGGAAGTACTGAAGGAGATTGGCAACTAACATTTCATATATTTTTATTTATTAAATCAGGGATTGAAAATATGTCTAAGAAAGTAGTTTTAGCGTATTCTGGAGGGCTGGATACCTCTATATGTATACCGATTCTTAAGGAGGAATACGGTTGTGATGAGGTCATCACAGTGGCAGTGGATGTAGGACAGCCGCGGGAAGATGTTGTAAAGGCAGAGGAAAAAGCAAAGAAGATTAGCGATATGCATTACACTCTTGATGTGAGGGAGGAGTTTGTGCGGGATTATATTTTCCCACTCATCAAAGCTAATGGAGATTATGAAGGGTACGTGATGGGCACGTCCATCGCCCGTCCCCTGATTGCTAAAAAGGTTGTGGAGATAGCCGAAAGGGAAGGTGCAGGTGCGCTGGCTCATGGTTGTACCGGCAAGGGCAATGACCAGCTTCGTTTTGAGGCGGTGTTCAGGCTTACGAACATGGAGGTCTTTGCACCAATGAGGGATATGAACCTGACCCGTGAGTGGGAAATCGAGTATGCCAGAGAGCACGGTATACCGGTAAGTGTGACCACTGCCAAGCCATGGAGTGTGGATGAGAACATCTGGAGCCGGAGTATAGAAGGCGGCAAACTGGAAGATCCGGGCTATGTTCCACCTGAGGAGATATACGAGTGGACGGTATCCCCGGAAAAAGCACCGGGTGCACAGGTCATGGAGATCGGGTTCGATAACGGAGTACCGGTGTCTATTGATGGAGAAATGCTTGATGGTGTGGAACTGATTGATAGTCTGAACAGGATCGCAGGGTCACATGGAGTTGGCCGTACCGATATGATCGAGGACCGCGTGCTTGGATTAAAAGCTCGGGAGAATTATGAGCATCCTGCTGCAACGGTCCTGCTGACAGCTCACAGGGACCTCGAGAAACTGGTGCTCACCCGCGCGGAATTCAAGTTCAAAGCAATGGTGGATGCACAGTGGTCAGAACTCGCATACTACGGACTCGTGGACGAACCCCTGTTTGCTGATCTTAATGCCTTCATAGATAAGACACAGGAACGCGTGACCGGCACGGTGACTGTTAAATTGTATAAAGGCAGTGTGACCATACTGGCAAGGACATCACCATATGCCCTTTATTCCGGGGAACTGGTTTCCTTTGACAGTAAGAGCATCGACCAGAAGGATGCCGAGGGCTTTGCCAAGTACCATGGCTTTCAGGCACGGCTCTATAAGAAGTTTGTGGAAAAGAAGTGACATGAAGTGCATATTCTATGCACTCAACTTTTTTATTCTGGTGAACTACTCCACGCTTACGCATGGAGCTTCTTGCTTCATTCTTTGAACCATCGTTCACAAGTCCACAAGCCCTTCCCCTCGTTCCGAAGGTGTCAAACGGTTATTAGATTTTGATTTTGGAGTGCAAACTTCTTGATGTTGATTGCAGCATTGATATCCCTATCGTGTTCTGTATTGCATTCAGGACAACGCCAATCTCTATCTTTCAAAGTCAATTCTTTATTATGAAATCCACAGATATTGCAGATTTTAGTCGATGGCTCGAATTGACCTATTTTTAATAAAGTTTTTCCATACCAATCGGCTTTATATTCTAATTGATTGAAGAACATACTCCATGAAACATCAACTATTGATTGTGCAAGACGGCACTATCCCATAATCTAGTGATTTTATCTTAATTTTGGTTAACTAAACCAA